>JACQUW010000165.1 GCA_016210115.1 Deltaproteobacteria bacterium
GCCGCGAGCAAACAGAATGTCGTCCTTCCGATCCTGACGGCCTCGGATCTGCGCACACTCCCCACGGCATTCATCCATGAACGGTTCTCTCTCGTCTATTATCCCAGCCTTACGGAATGGCTGTTCTGGCTTGGAGTCGGCGCGGCAGCGGCTGCCACGTTTCTGATCTTGATTGAGACGCTGGTTTTTCTCCAAAGGCGCACAAAAGGAGCCGTCGTGGGAGCGGCCATTTGAACTCGCTGAGGAAGGGTCTTACCATGAATACCAAGAATAAGGACCAGGGCAAATCAATTCCAGTGGCGACTGGGCAGCCGCTCGTTTCCCGGAGGGATTTATTGAAGAGCGCAGCCTTTCTCGGCGGGAGTGCTGCGTTGGCGAGCCAGATCCCAGGAATGTTCGAGACGGTCGCCACGGGAGATGCCGCTTATCTAGAATCTCAAGCCGATTATCAGTCCGCGAAGCCTGAGCACATCCTCTACTCGGTCTGCCAGCAATGCAATACCCAATGCGGCATCAAAGCGAAAATTCAGAATGGGATCGTGACGAAAATCGACGGCAACCCGCTCAGCCCATGGAATCTGAGTCCTCATCTCGCCTATAAGACATCCCCGCTTCAAACCGCTTCAGTGGACGGGGTCCTATGTCCCAAGGGACAGGCGGGTGTTCAGGCCGCCTACGATCCTTACAGAATCGTCAAGGTGCTCAAACGCGCTGGCAAGCGAGGCGAAGGAAAATGGATCAGCATCCCGTTCGAGCAAGCCATCGATGAGATTGTGAACGGTGGTTATCTGTTCAAGGACATCCCCGGCGAAGAGAACAGGAACGTGGAGGGTTTGAAAACCATTCGCGCTTCAAAGGACCCCAAGACAGCCAAGGAAATGGCCGATGACGTCGCGAAAATTTGGAAAAAGGAGATGCCTGTCGCTGAATTCAGGGAAAAACACAAAGCTCAACTTCATCTCCTTATCGATCCAAATCACCCGGATTTAGGACCGAAGAACAACCAGTTCGTCTTCATGTGGGGACGGATGAAAGGCGGGCGTGGCGACTTAGTCAGTCGTTTTGTCAAAGACTCTTTCGGTTCTGTCAATGCTCACGGTCACACCACAGTCTGCCAGGGTTCGCTCTATTTCACAGGCAAAGCGATGAGTGAGCAGTATGTGCTGGATGAGAAAGAGCTGAAGTATAAGTGGACAGGCGGAAAAAAATTCTATTGGCAGGCCGATACAGAGAGCAGCGAGTTTATTATCTTCATCGGCGCTTCTCCGTTCGAGGGCAACTACGGCCCCACCAATCGGGCTGGCAGAATCACCAACGGCATAGAGCAGGGAAGACTCAAGATCGCCGTCGTTGATCCTCGTTTCAGCAAGGCCGCGGCGAAAGCATGGAAGTGGGTACCAATCCGACCAGGGACGGAAGGCGCCATGGCGCTTGCCATGATCCGTTGGGTAATCGAGAACAATCGGCATGACGAAAGGTATCTGAGAAACGCCAACAAGGCGGCAGCTAGGGCGGACGAAGAGCCTAACTGGTGTAACGCCTCCTGGTTGGTGAAGATGGAGAAGGACGGCAAGCCAGGCGCCTTTCTGAGGGGCTCTGAGATCGGATTGCCTAAGCTCAAGAAGATCTGGAAAGACAAAAAGACCGGCGCTGAAAAGGCTCACGAGTCAGACCTTTTTGTGGTGCTGGTCGAAGGCAAGCCTGTTCCGTTTGAGCCGTACGATGATAAGAACCCTGCTGAAGGGGATCTCCGGGTCGACACGGAGCTCCAGGGGATTAAGGTCAAAAGCGGTTTCCAGCTTCTCTGGGAAGAGGCCTCTTCACGAAGCATCGAGGGATGGGCGAAAATCTGCGATATTAAGCCGGCCGATATTACGGAACTGGCGCGAGAGTTTACTGCCCATGGGAAGAGGGCCGCGGCGGATATCCATCGGGGTGTCTCGCAGCACACCAATGGCTTCTACAATGTCTTTGCCTGGTTCACGCTTAACTTGCTGATTGGCAATTACGATTGGCAGGGCGGCATGGCGCAGGCCTCCACCTACGATGCCGGGGGAGGAAAGGCGTTCGAGGGCAAGCTTCCGGATGGCACTGAGGGAAAGTGGGCCCAGCCTTTTCCAATCAGTAAACTCATGGAGGGGAAGATCACGTCTTTTGGCATCGATTTGATTCGGGCCAATGCCAAGTATGAAGACACGACAATCTTTAAGGGCTATCCGGCTCGACGTCCGTGGTTCCCCCTTTCCAGCGATGTTTACCAGGAGATTATCCCGTCGGCCGGGGATGCTTATCCTTATCCGATCAAGGCGCTGTTCCTCTACATGGGAGCTCCGGTATACTCGCTGCCTGCCGGACACACCAACATCGATATTCTTGCCGATGTTAAGAAGGTTCCTCTCTTTATCAGTTGCGACATCGTGATAGGCGAGACTTCCGCCTATGCGGACTACATCTTTCCAGATGGCTCATACCTGGAACGCTGGGAAATGGCCGGTTCCCATCCCAATATGGTATGGAAAGTCCAGCCCGTTCGCCAGCCGGTCATCGGTTCGTTAACGGAAACAGTAAGGTTTTCGGCGAGGAGATGCCGATCACATTGGAAGCGATTTTCTTAGGCATCGCCGAAAAGATGAAACTTCCCGGTTTTGGGAAGAATGCTTTCGCTGAAGGCCAAGATTTTAAGCGACCCGAAGACCTCTACATCCGTATGGTGGCCAACGTGGCAGCGGGAGATAAGCCCGGACAGGAGATTCCCGATGCAGATGCCAGGGAATTGAAACTCTTTTCGGATTCGAGAAAACATTTGCCTAAGACAGTTTTTGATTTGGAAAGATGGAAGAAAGTGGCGGGTCCGTGGTGGCGAAAAGTAGTCTATGTCCTCAACCGCGGAGGCCGCTTCGATGATTTCCAAAACGGGTATGATGGTGCTCAGCTAAAGAACAAATATGGAACGCTGATCAATTTCTACCAGGAGAAGACAGCGAAGACAAAGAATTCGATGATCGGAAAACCATACTCCGGCGTCGCCAGATACATTCCGGCGCCTGCCGATTCTTTGGGCCGGCTCATTGAGGACGAGAAAGAGGGCTATCATTTGAATCTGATCACGTATCGAGAGATCTCTCACACGAAGTCGCGAACCGTCTCCAACTATTGGTTGCTCGCTCTCTTGCCCGAAAACTCGATACTCATAAATTCCAGGGATGCCGACCGACTGGAATTGAAAAACGGAAGCAGGGTCAAGATTGTCTCCGCTTCGAATCCGGAAGGGGTGTGGGATCTTAAGAACGGCAAGAAAATTCCTATGGTTGCGAAGTTGAAAGTGGTCCAGGGGATTCGGCCCGGGGTTATCGCTTTCTCTCTCGGCCATGGCCACTGGGCTTACGGGTCAAACGACGTGACGGTGGACGGCAAAAAGATCCCGGGTGATAGGAGGAGAGGGCTGGGAATACACGCTAATGCAGCCATGCGCGTAGATCCGGTTTTAAAGAATACTTGTCTGTCTGACCTGGCAGGTGCAAGCGCGGTTTTCTATGACACGAAAGTAAAACTGGTAAAGGCGTAGAAATCCCGAAACGCACAAGGAGAGGTGAGGAGGCGGAAGGAAAACACAGGTATAAGAAAAATCATAACTGTTCGGCTTTGCAATTTAACGGTCTGCGTCTGATTCCAAATCGCGGTGAGCTAATGGCGCTCCACTCACCGTCGCCAGCGGTCTGAAAGCAATGAAACAAGTTCTGCCATCCCTAAAATCCCCCGCCTGCGGTCGTATCCAAACTCGGCTTCTCGAAATCTCTTAAGCCGAGCTCACAAGTCCCCGCCCAGGTGCAGAGTGGCCTCGCCGTTTGAAAGCCATCCAGCCGCATCGCGGCTGATGGCCAATTTGGAGAACTTTGACCTGACGAGCCATCTTTGATAGCGTCAGTTCATATCGATTTTAGGAACTTGGATTTGCTGCGTTATACGTCAACCATCAATCTTCCTCTTTCAGTCAAGCTCATCCTGGGATTCCTCGTCGTCGCCATCCCGTCTGTGGCGGTTATGGGTGGAATCAGCTTTTACGCGTTGCGCGATCTCACCAATGTAAATCGCCAGCTTCAGGAGATCAGCCGCTCACTCGAGGCCGTACGGGATTTGGAGGCTGAGGTCGCTCAGGCGGTAATGCCGTTGAGCGAGTTTGTCATCTCTGGCAGAAAAGAAGCGCATCAGCGGTTTAGCCTCTCGATGAACGAAGTTCGGGTTCAGTTGGGAAACTGTGCGGACGCAGCCTGTCACGGGACCGCGCGGCAACCAAGCGAAATGGCGAGAAGCCTGGTTCCGTACATCGAGGGCATACAGGATCGCGCGACCACGCTCATGAGTGCCAGCCAGCCCGGGACGGGAGCGGACAAGTTCCATCTGCTACAGGAAATCAACCAGTTGGGTCAGGAGGCGAACCGTCAATTGGAACGGATGTCGTCAATGCTTCTGTCTCGGGTAGAGTCTCTTCAATGGAAATCCCAGGAAGTGGACCAGCGGGTCAGGCAAATGCTGCTCGCAAGCATGCTCCTGGTTCTTTCCGTTGCTATTGTAACGGCTTATCTGATATCCCGTCGTCTGATTCGACCGGTTCGAGAGCTTCTGGCGGGAACAAGTCATGTCATGAAAGGCGATCTGGCATATCGGGTTCCCGTTGTGGCAAAAGATGAGATGGGTGAATTGGCGCAATCCTTTAACGCCATGGCTCAGGAGATCCAGGAGCATCGAGGGCACCTTGAGAGCATGGTCGAGGCGAAGACGGCAGAGCTTAAACAGGCTCAGGATTCGTTGCTTCAGTCGGAAAAGCTCGCTTCCATCGGGCTTCTGGCCTCGGGCGTTGCCCACGAGTTGAATAATCCGCTCACCAGCATTCTCATGAATATCAACTTGCTGATGGAGGAGGTCGAGGATAACCCGGATCTTCACAAAGAACTCAAGCGCATTAGCGATGACACGATCCGCTGTAAGCGAATCATTGACGACCTTCGAGATTTTTCTCGCCGCCATGAATTGGAAATCCACTCATGTGACCTGAACGAGGTTGTCAGGAAGGCTCTGGGATTGATCTCACACCAACTGAAGCTTCACGCCATCGCACTGGTCGAGGACCTTTATCAGCGAATGCCCCGGGTACCGTGCGATTCAGGGCGCATGCAGCAGGTGCTCATGAATGTTTTTGTCAACGCAATTCAGGCCATGCCTGGGGGTGGAAGCCTGACGGTAAAAACAGGAGTCGGGGATGGCCACGCACAGATTGCGGTACAAGATACCGGCATCGGGATTGCCAGAGCGATCCGAGGCAACATTTTCGACCCCTTTTTTACCACCAAGTCTGACGGTACAGGTTTGGGACTCTCGATCGTATATAGAATCATGGAAGAACACGGCGGGAGTGTTAAAATCGATAGTGCCACAAAGGAGGAGACCGGCCCCGGACAGGCGGAATTACCCGGAACCACCGTGCGGCTCCTGCTACCGCTAAAAGGCGAGCCGCCAGCGGCAGGAGCGCGATAACCCGGCAGGCCACATAGCATGAAAACGATAGAGGGGAAAAGGTTCAAAGGGAAAATTCTCGTCGTGGATGACGAAGAGCGCATCTGCGAAGCGGTGAAAAAAGCGCTGGAGCGGATCGGCTACGTGGTCGAGACAAGTTTCCATGCGGCCGAGGCTTTAGAAAAGATCCACAAGCAATCCTTCGATATGGTGATCTGCGATATCAAGATGCCCGGAATGGATGGAATCACGCTTCTGGACCGAATCAAAGAATATGACCCGACGGTGCTGGTTCTTATGATCACCGGTTACGCTTCCATTGAATCAGCAGTGGACTCCATGAAAAAAGGCGCTCACGAATATATCCCCAAACCGTTTTCGCCGAGCCATATCCGATTTCTTGTGGAGCGGGCCTTCGAGAGAAGACACTTGGTGGATGAAAATCTCTATCTCAAAGGCGAGCTCAAGCAGCTTAACGGCAGGGACGTGGTGATCGGGAAAAGCGATGCGATGCAGCAGGTCTTCGATTTGGCGGCAAAGGTAGCCGAGACGGACTCTTCGGTGCTGATCACGGGCGAGAGCGGAACGGGTAAAGAAGTTGTCGCCCGCCTGATTCATTTTCGCAGTCTACGCGCGAACGCGCCTTTTGTCACCGTAAACTGCTCGGCTATTCCTGAGAATCTGCTCGAAAGCGAGCTGTTTGGCCATAAGAAAGGCGCTTTTACCGGTGCCCTTTACTCAAAGCGCGGGAGTTTCGAGCTGGCGAACGGAGGGACTTTTTTCCTCGACGAGATCGGTGACATGAGGCTCGAGATGCAAGCGAAGATTCTCCGCGTGCTCGAAGAGAGAATGGTAAAAACATTGGGTTCCGAAGAGGAGATACTGGTCGACGTGAGAGTCATTGCAGCGACCAATAAGGAGTTGAGCGCCGAGATCTATGAAGGGCGTTTTCGCGAAGATTTGTTTTACCGCCTTAATATCGTTCAAATCGCAATTCCTCCTCTGCGCGAGCACAAGATCGATATTCCGACACTCGCCAGGCATTTCCTCAAGGTCTTCTGCACGGAAATGAAGAAGCCGTTGGGGGATTTTTCAGAGGAGGCGCTCAACCTGATGATGAGCTATGACTGGCCGGGCAACGTGCGCGAGTTAAAGAACACCGTGGAGAGGGCCGTTATCTTTGCGAATCCCGGCGAGCTGATCCGAACGGGCCACTTCCCGCCGCATCTGCGAGAAGAAATGGCGCAACGCCCGGCGGCTCCCGCGAAGGTTTTCAGGACTTTGGAGGAAGTGGAGTTAGATTACATCAGAGAAGTGCTGCTTGCCTGTGACGGCAACAGAATAAAGGCGGCGGAAATCCTCGGAATCTCTCCTTCGACGATCTGGCGCAAGCTCCAGCCGGAATCGTAAGCTTTTGCGCATTAAGACCCAACTCTTGCAATTTGCAACGCGGTTCCAAATTAGAATCGGAAAGAAATCGCGAGAATTCGGGTACTTAGCAAAAGCTCATTTCAATTTGAAACATCCCGCCTTTCTTACTTTTTCAGTATTAGTCCGCGACACAGCGGAAACCCTTTCTTGTTAGCTACTTACGTTCGCCGATCCTGAGTCGCTGTTTTGGCACCGATCTTGCCCTTTGCGTGGGAAACGGTGCCGCATGGAAACCAGAAAAGAAAACTACGGCAGTCAGCTGAGAATTCTCAGACGCGGAGAATCCTTGCGCTCGCGTCAATATCGCGGGGTTTGCGTAAGCGTCATTCATGAGTGGGATTCCATCGAGATTCTGCGCACTGAGATGGATCCCGGGAGCACTGTGGAAGATCGCGAAATCGGGAACTTCCCGTTAATTCACCTTGTCATCGAGGGAAGCCCATTATTCCTGGTCGCGGATCAACCGGGGGATCTTATCCCTGGCGACAGTGTCAGCTTGCGAGCGGACGAGAAGTACCGGATTTCCAATCCTGCTTCCTCGCGTTCGATTATCCTGACCATTCTTTTGAAAAAGTCGGAAGAGCAAAGTTCGGAGCCGCATAAAGCGGCTTTCCAAGCGACGAGTCCGGTTCGGAGGCCTTAGATCTAACCAGGAGCCGATGATGACGAGACGGGAGTTAGGCCGAGTCGCGACGATTGGCGAGAATTTGCGGAGGGGGTAAAACTTGTGTTGAAAAAAATTCCTGAGCAGATCAAACGAGTCTCTTTTCTCATTGCGATTATTCTGGGCGGTGTTCTCGCGGCCAGATATTTCATCCTGCCCTCTTCGCTCGTCGATACTCGATTTCATCGGGATTCCACTGTGCAAAGAGAAGTCGCAAGAAATGTCGCGTTTGCGGGAACGACGGCTTGCGGGACTTGCCACGCCGATCAAATCACCAAGAAAAGCAAAGGATATCATAAGACCGTCTCCTGTGAAACGTGCCACGGAGCCGCGCGGGTCCATACAGAAGACCCCTCACAGAAGCCAACCGCGCCGAAAGGAAGGGAATTCTGCGTTTTCTGTCACGCGTATGATCATTCAAGGCCGACCGGCTTTCCTCAGATCAATCCGGTCGTCCACAATCCGCTCAAGTCCTGTACGACTTGTCACAACCCGCATGATCCTGTGCCGCCCGAGACTCCGCGGGAGTGCTCGGCCTGCCATGCTCAGATCGCCAGCATCAAGACTGCGTCTCCGCATGCGCTGATCGGTTGTACGACGTGCCACACTGTTCCGGCGAAGCATAAGATCAGCCCGAGGAGCGTCACGCCGACGAAACCGGAAACGCGGGAATTCTGCGGCGGCTGTCATGCGAAGGAAGCTCCCCGACAAGACGCGCCGAAGATAGATTTGAGCACGCACGGAGAAAGGTTTCTCTGCTGGGAATGCCATTATCCGCATCTGCCGGAAAGGACCGCATCAAGATGATGAATAGAAGAAAGTTCCTGAAAAAAGCCGTTGTGTTTGTTTCCGCCGCGGGCTTGTTCCGCCGTCTCGGCGGCGATGCTCAGGCGAAGCTTGCCGGTGGAAAGTACGATCCCGGGAATCACCTCTATGGCATGGGCATCGACATCGATAAGTGTATCGGGTGCGGTCTGTGCGTCGAAGCCTGCAAGACGGAAAACAACGTTCCGAAGGAGCCTTTCTTTTTTCGCACCTGGGTCGAACGGTACACGATTAAGAAAAACGGCGCCGTGGAAGTTGAGAGCATTCAGCCGCGAAAGGTCAGCACGCAGGAAATGACCAAAGACACGGACGTGCTGAGGAGCTTCTTTGTTCCAAAGCTCTGCAATCAATGCGAGCACCCGCCGTGCGTGCAGGTATGTCCCGTAGGCGCCACATTTGCGACGCCGGAGGGGGTCGTCCTGGTGGATTCCAATCGCTGCATCGGGTGCCGCTACTGCATTCAGGCCTGTCCTTATGGGGCCCGCTATCTCCATCCCGAAACTCGGACCGCGGATAAGTGCACGTTCTGTTATCACAGAGTCGTAAAAGGGCTGCTGCCGGCCTGTGTGGAAATCTGTCCGACGCAAGCGCGGATTTTCGGAGATTTGAAAAGCATGGCGAGCCGGCTTGTGCGCTTCACACGAACGAAACGAATTACGGTCTTAAAGGCCCATCTCAATACGGAGCCCAAGGTCTATTACGGAAATCTCGATGGGGAGGTGCGATGAACACAGAGTTGGCCGCGAAATTGGCGGAGCATGCGCAGGAAGTCACGGGGTTTATTTATCCCAATGAGGTGGAAATTCATTGGTCGATTCTGGTCGTCGTGTATCCCTACATCACGGGCCTTGTCGCCGGCGCCTTCATCCTTGCTTCTCTGGTCCAGGTATTCAACGTCAAAGAGGTCCAGCCGACCTACCGGTTGGCTTTACTGACTGCTCTGGCTTTTCTCCTGATCGCGCCACTGCCGCTGCAGCTCCACCTCGGACATCCGGAGCGGTCTTTCGAGATATTTCTCACGCCGCAGCTCGGTTCGGCGATGGCGATGTTCGGGTTCGTCTACCTGTGGTACTTGATGGCGGTCCTTCTGCTGGAATTATGGTTCGAATACCGAAGGGACCTCGTCGTATGGTCCAGGCAGGTAGGGTTCCCGTTGAACTGGATCTACAGGATACTTTCGCTTTTCTCCAACGATATCAGCGAGAGATCCGTCGCCTTTGACCACAAGGCCATTAAAGTCATCACTCTGATCGGAATCCCTTCAGCGTTTCTGCTGCATGGATACGTGGGCTTTATTTTCGGATCGGTGAAAGCGAATCCCTGGTGGAGCAGCGTGCTTATGCCCCTCGTTTTCCTTATGTCGGCGATCGTCTCGGGAATTGCGCTTGTCATTTTGTTGTACATGGTCATTGCGCCGCTTAAGGCCGAGGGCGTGGACATGAGATGTCTGGATCGAATCACTTCTTTTCTCTTTTACGCGGTGATCGTCGACTTTACGCTTGAGGGCCTGGATTTCATCCACAGGCTTTACGAGAGCGAAGAGTCCATCAAGATACTTTCCAGGCTCGCCACCGACAAGCTGTTTATCAGCCTGTGGGTCATACAGATCTTCCTCGGGATGCTCGTGCCGCTCGGGATCATGGTCGCCGCAAAGTCGCTGAAGTTCAATGCTGAGCTACGAAAACTCCTTTACTTTGCCTCGGTGATATTGATCCAGTTGGGGATATTTGCGACTCGCTGGAACGTCGTAATCGGAGGGCAGTTGTTTTCGAAGAGCTTCCGCGGCTTGATGACGTACAAGATGGAAGTGGTTGGGATTGAAGGATTGGTCGCAGCGCTGGGGTTGCTGATCGCGCCGTTCATTATCCTGGCCATTTTTCTAAAACTTTTTCCTGCTTCGGGAACAGAAGAAGCCAAGGAAGCGATCCAGTCGTGATCTTATTTTGATTTTTCGGTTTCAAAAGGCCAAGGCAGCCCTCGGTGTGCGCCAATCTGCAGGGGGAGTTCTGAGTTGGCTCTGAGCAGCCGCCCCTTGGCTTTTCCGAGGATGAACTCAGGTGATCCATTTTCTTTCGGGCAGCGCAGGCGTTTTTGTCATCGTGGTCTCTCCGGCAGGCGGGCGATGAGAGCCGGCTTTTTGCCGGCTTGCGAAAGCATTGAGAAAGGGCGGAGGAGTGTCCCTGCGAGTCAAAATGGTGGTGGCTATCGGTGCCATCCTCCTTTTAGTGATACTCGTTTACGCCCTGGTGGCCGTCCAGGGCCAAGTGCAGCATTTACGCAACCTGGCCCGGCGCGAAGCCGAGTTGATCGCGGCCATCGCCGCTCGGGCGACGGTGCGGGCCATGACCGACGGGAAGAGCGATGAGGTTCAGGCGCTCCTCGAAAAGATCAGCGAGGGAGAGGCAGATCTTGTCGCGATTCGGATTATAAACGACCAAGGACTGATCCTGCGCTCCGGCCAACCGGAGGAAATAGGCAAAACTCTTGCAGCCGTGGCCCTGGCGGCGGTCCCGAAAACTCTGTGGGATTACGAAGCGCAGAGCGTGGCCGTCTTTCGGCCCATCCACAATGGCCCGGCGTGTTATGCCTGCCACTCGAATGAGCAGCCGGTGCTCGGTTTCCTCAATGCCGCGGTCTCATTTCCGAATATCACATCCGAGGTGACCCGGAATGTTGGGTCCATTGTGCTGCCGGCTCTTCTTGCCCTTCTGACCGCGGGAGTTCTGATCGCGCTTTATTTCGCCTTTGCGATCGGACGGCGAATCGACGATCTTTCAGAGGCCATGAGCCGGGTGCAGAGCGGGGACCTTGAGAGCAAAGCTCCGGAAGAAAACCGTGATGAGCTTGGCCAGCTCGGCAAGAGCTTTAATGCCATGGTGTCACGCCTTGCGAAAGCCAAGAGGCAAATCGAGGATCGCCATGCGGAGGAGGTCCGGCGGGCGGAGAATCTGGCCTCCCTCGGCAAGATGGCTGCGGGAGTTGCCCACGAGATCAACAATCCGCTTGCGGGCATGCAGAACTGCGTCAGGACGCTCGCTAAGAAGGCCGGTGACGATGCGCAAAGAAAACAGTATCTCACGATGCTTCAGGAGGGCCTGGAGCGCATCGGCCGCACTGTGCGGCAGCTTCTCGACTTCGCCCGTGAGGCAAGACCCAAGATAGAAGAGACCGATCTTGTTGTTCTCGTGCGCCGCAGCTTGGCGCTTTTGGAGCACGAGCTCGTAGCTCGAAAGATCTCGTTCTCGTTGACGATGGACAGCGGGCTCCCGCCAGTCCTGGGGGATTCCCAGCAGCTCGAGCAAGTGTTTCTAAACACCCTAATGAACGCGGTGGAAGCGATGCCAGATGGTGGGGCAATCACCATCAGCGTCGGGCTGAGCGAGCGCAGGGCCGGCCGATTTGCCGAGGCGCGGGTTCGCGACACGGGAACGGGCATCCCTGCCCATCATCTTCCCCAGATCTTTGACCCCTTCTTTACGACTAAGGAAGTGGGGAAAGGTACGGGGCTGGGACTCTCAGTGAGCTACGGGATCGTCAAGGCCCACGGCGGCTCGATCGACGTCGAAAGCGAGATTGGCAAGGGAAGCACTTTCACTGTAGTTCTTCCGGTGACAGCGGGAAGCGGAAACGATGCAGCAGCGCCTTATCCTAGTTGAAGATGAGCCGATCCTGAGGGTGACGCTCACCAACGACCTTACCGAAGAGGGATACGAGGTGACGGCGGTTGCTGATGGGGCGGAGGCTCTGCGCGTCGTTGAGGAGCAAACCTTCGACGTGGCTTTGCTTGATCTCAAGCTTCCCAAAGCGGATGGGCTGACCGTCCTCAGGGCTTTTAAGGCTGCAAATCCTTTAGGGATTGCCATCATGATGACCGCTTACGGCACGATTCAGTCAGCTGTTGCAGCTATGAAAGCGGGAGGCGCCGACTATCTGCTAAAGCCCTTTCCGACGGATGAGCTTCTCATCTTGCTGCGCGGTTTTTTTGCGCAGAGGCCGGTGAAGATCGAAAAGAACGCGGCCCACGGTGGTGTCCGAAAATTTGGCGACCTCATCTACGCGAGCGAAAAGATGGGCCGGGTCTGCGAGCTGATCGCGACGGTCGCCCGCAGCGATGCCACCGTTTTGATTCAGGGGGAAACCGGTACGGGCAAGGAGCTGGTCGCTCGCGCCATTCACTCGCAAAGCGAGCGCAGGGACTTCCCTTTAATCAGCGTCTCTTGCGCTGCGATTCCGGAGTCTCTGTTAGAGGCGGAGCTCTTTGGCCATGAAAAGGGCGCGTTCACCGGCGCCATTCGGGAGCGCAAAGGGCGTTTCGAGCTGGCTCATAGGGGCAGCCTTTTCCTGGACGAGGTCGGTGATCTGGGTCAGGCGGTTCAGGCAAAGCTTCTCCGTGTGCTACAGGAAAAGGAGTTCGAACGAATCGGAGGGGCTCGGACAATCAAAGCCGATGTCCGGCTTATATCCGCCACGCGCAAGCGCCTCGAAGACGAGGTTTTGGCCGGGCGGGTGCGAGAGGACCTCTTCTACCGCTTGAAAGTCATCACTATCATTCTTCCTCCGCTCAGGAACCGGACGGAAGATATCCTTCCGCTGGCGGAGCATTTCATAGAAAAGTATCGCCGCCCTTTGGGCAAGGAGATCAGGGGTCTCAATCCCGAGGCTTGCCAACGGCTCCTCGCCTACCACTGGCCCGGTAATGTCCGGGAGCTGGAAGCCGCCATCCAGCAAGCCGTTACACTGACGGGAAAAGACGTGCTTACGCAGGAGGATTTTTCTTCCGAGGACGGTGAATCGTTCCCGGGCTCGCAGAGCGAACACGCGCTTTCGTTAATCGATGCCGTCCGCGGGACCGAGCGGCGCTACCTCGAAGAGGTCCTGCGAAACGTCGGGGGGCAAAGGAGCCGCGCCGCGGAAATTCTCGGGATCAGCCGCAAGACCCTCTGGAAAAAGCTAAAGCTCCTGAGCCTGGAGTGACCCTGCGGGCCAAATGCCTCTTTCAATCAAGTCATAGTTCAGTCGTTTAAAGTTGTTCAAGCCGCTGAAGCGTGCTGACGCGCTTAACGGTCCTGATTTTCCCGTTGGCCGCCTTTTTGCTCTCTATCTTTTCGATGAAACGCGCATCGCCTGCCCCGCAACTGCTCATGCGAGAACGAGATTTTGGGGATAAGCCTCTTAAACTTGCCGTGGAAGAAGCAGAGCGACAACACATTCTGTCTGTGCTTGAGCGCGCCCAGGGCAAACGAGGTCGGGCGGCGCAAATCCTCGGAATTAGTCGAAAGACCCTATGGAAAAAGCTCAAACAGCTCGGCATCGACGTTCCCCGCTTCATGTTACCCGACGGTAACACCTGAGCGGGTGATGTTACCGTCCGGTAACGCGCTCAAACGAGTCCCACCGCAAATCTCTCGGTCCTTACGCCTTCTTTGACGAAAACAAATACTGGCAGGTTACTTGCAGCCTCTCAAGTGGCAACTCGTTTAAGGAGAGGCTCATGAAGAAATTCAACGCGCGAAAAAAAGGAGAAGAACGGCGAAATCGAAAACTGAAAGGTCGGAGAACGGGTGAAGCGCGCTACGCAAACGCCTATGAGATCGATACGGTCTTGAGCCATTTTGAACTCTGAAAGCAACAAAGGAGATTTTTGTATGAAACTGACGAGACGGGCTTTTATCAAGGCGTCGGTCGCCACAGGCGGTTTGCTGATAGCCGGGGTGCCTCTGGCCCAACCGGCAACCAGCGCGATGGCGCGGCGCAAGGCCAAACCCGCAGGTCCCGCCAAGGGCGAGTGGGTGTCAACCGCCTGCCAGGGGTGTACCCAATGGTGCGCGATCCAGATCTTCGTACAGAATAGCCGCGCCGTGAGGGTGCGCGGCAATCCCCTGAGCAAGACGAACCACGGCTATGTGTGCCCGAGGGGTCACCTGATTCCGCAGCAGACCTACGATCCCGACCGAATCAAGGTGCCGATGAAGCGCACCAATGCGCTGAAGGGCCGCGGCATCGATCCGAAGTTCGTTCCGATCACCTGGGACGAGGCGCTCGACATCGTCGCCGACAAGCTGATCGAGCTGCGCAAGAACAACGAGCCGCACAAATTCGCGTATCTCCGTGGCCGTTATTCCTCCACGTCCACGGAACTCCTGTACGGCGCGTTTACCAAGATCTACGGCACGCCCAATGCGTACTCGCACAGCGCGATCTGTGCTGAAGCCGAGAAGATGGGCCCCGGCCTCACGCAAGGGTTCTTCGGCTACCGCGACTACGACCTCGCCAACACACAATGCCTGGTCGCATGGGGAACGGACCCACTGGCCTCCAACCGCATGGTGCCTAACACCATCCACCGGTTCGGTGAGATTCTGGCGCGCGGCACGGTAATAGCGGTCGACCCCCGCCTGTCCAATGCGGCGGCGAAGGCCCACGAGTGGCTGCCCATCAAGCCAGGGACTGACGGGGCGCTCGCCGGGGCGATCGCGCACGTGCTGCTCACCGAGGGGCTGTGGAACAGGGAGTTCGTCAGCGACTTCCTGGACGGCAGAAAATTGTTCGTCGGCGGTCAGACGGTTGACGAGGCGGCATTCGCCGAGAAAGAGACGCACGGCCTGGTCAAGTGGTGGAACCTCGAGTTGAAGGACCGCACGCCGGCTTGGGCGGAAAAGGAAACGCTGATTCCCGCGGCGCAGACGATCCGTGTTGCGCGCGCCATGGGCAAGGCGGCCCCGAAGGTCGCGGTCTGGATGGGACCCGGCGGGGCGATGACGCCGCGCGGCACCTACGCGGCGATGGCGGTGCACGCGCTGAACGGCCTGGTCGGCTCGATCGACGTCGAAGGCGGTACGCTGCAGAGCTCCAGCGTCCCGCTGGGCAAGTTCCCGAGCTTCGAAGCCTATCTCGACGACACGGCCAAAGCGGCAGGCAAGCAGAAAAAGATCGACGGCCGCGGCGCGAAGGACATGCCGGCGATGATGAACGCCAGGCCCGGCAGCGGCGTGGTGACCAACAACGTGGCCAACGGGATGCTCAAGGATCCCGGCGCGGTCAAAGTGCTGCTCACTTCCTGGAACAACTTCAACTTCTCCTGCACCGATCCCGCGCGCTGGGACAAGGCATTGGCGAGAGTGCCCTTCTTTGCCCACATGGTCACCAATGCTTCCGAGATGACTCAGTTCGCCGACGTGGTGCTGCCCGCCACCTTCAATTCCAGCGAGGGCTTCTCCGTCATCACCAACAACGGCAACATGCACGGCTACGCGACGATCCAGCAGCCAGCGGCAAGACGGCTGTGGGACGTCAAGCAGGAAGAGACCGAAGTGGTGTGGCTGCTCGCCGAGAAGCTGAAGGCGAAGGGCTTCCCGAACCTGTTCGACCACCTCTCGAAGGAGTTCAAGGATCCCGAGACGGGCGCAACGCCGGCCAACGAGGCACAGTTCACCGAGATCGCGGCCAAGATCTCCAGCGCACCGCTGTGGAAGCCCAAGGAGCCGCTCAAGGGCGACAAGCTCGAAGGCTGGGCGGACTTCCGCAAGAAGGGGATGTACAGCACGGCGAAGTACAGCTTCAAAAAGGGCTGGGGCGGGAAGTTCAACAC
>JACQUW010000152.1 GCA_016210115.1 Deltaproteobacteria bacterium
ATCCCGGCGCGGGAGGGCGGCTCGGCGCAAAGCAGGACGCGCAGGACATCCTGGCATTCCTCCAGGATGCGTCGGCCGAAGTGAGGACCGCCGCGCGCGAGGGCAAATGCTGGGATACCGTCGAGAAGGAACTCAAGCTGCCGAAATACGCGAGCTGGCCCAATTACGAGCAGGCATTGCCCTTTGTCCTGAGGCGCTATTGCGGGTTATGGGGCCGCGGCACCTAAGTCGCGTTAGATGACCGACCCGTCAGGAATTGTCGCATTTTTTATAACGACGACAATGCCGCTTCGAATCATAAATCCCAGGTCTTCCCGGTTCGACTCTTTCACGCCGTCTTTATTCACGATCTGTACATTGCGGCCAATGCGGGCGTTTTTGTCGACGATGGCTCGTTGAATGATTGTGTTGGCGCCGATTCCCAGGGGAACTTTCCCGCTCTCGAGAGCCTGCAAACGTTCCGTAGGGGATTCGTAGAAATCTGATCCCATCAACAGCGCGTTATCGATCGTACAACCGGTCTCGATGCGAGATCGTATTCCTATGACCGATCGCTTCACCGTACATTCCCTGAGAATACACCCCTCGCCGACCATCGACTCAATCACGTTGCACTCGAGCAACTTCGTCGGCGGCAGGTAGCGTGGCCGCGTATAGATCGGAGCCTTTTCATCGTAGAAACTGAAAGGCGGATTGGGCTGGCGGGTGAGCGCCAGATTAGCGTTATAGAACGCCTCGATCGTCCCGATATCTTCCCAGTAATCTTCAAACAGATATGCCTGAACTTTGTTATCGCTTGCCGAAGCCGGAAGAATTTCTTTACCAAAATCCGTCCGGGCGGGCGCTTCTTTCAATAAATTGTGTAGCACCTGTTTTTCAAACACATAGATGCCCATGGAACCAATGTAGGGAAACTCTTTTGCTTTCTCCGCAGTCAGGCCGAGAACGGTCGTATCCACCTGCATCGCCTTGAGAGCATCCCCTTTGGGTTTTTCACTGAAACAGATCACGCGCCCGCTTTTGTCCGTCTTCAATAAGCCGAAGTCGGAGGCCTGACTCTCGTCAACCGGTATCACCGACAGTGTAATGTCTGCGTTGGTATCCCGATGGCGCTGAACTAAATCCGCGTAATTCATCCGGTATAAGTGGTCGCCCGATAGGATGAGGTATTGATCGACATCCCATTCCTCGAACAACCAGAGATATTGGCGCACGGCGTCAGCAGTTCCCTCAAACCAACTCGGGGTTTCCGACATTTGCATGGCGGCCAGCACTTCAACGAATCCCTGTGAGAAGCCTGCCATGCCGTAAGTACGGGTAATATGCCGGTTGAGAGACGCCGACCTGAATTGCGTCAAGACGTAAATCCTTTGGATCTCAGAGTTGATGCAATTACTGATGGGAATATCGATTAACCGATATTTGGCGGCCAGCGGAACGGCCGGCTTTGCTCGAAGCTTGGTTAAAGGATACAGCCGGGTTCCGGCACCTCCGCCCAAGATAATGGCTAGTACTCTTTTCACAAACTCAAACCAGTATGGCCAGTCTAGGGCGCCGAGCGCACGATGCGCTGGTTATCTCTCCCCGTGCAGACAGTATTCAACGAATCACGGTGATGTCAACCCAACTAAAGAACGTCATCAAGCGCCTCCCCGTTCGCTCTTTCATAAACTCAGGACAGACTCTGAGACCGGCGCAACGATGGAGCAGGCTTTTTTCAGCAGAATCTGGAAGCGGAAGGGTTCTTCTGCTAGAGTCGGTATTTCTAAAAAACCGGTCGCATTCATACGTCGTACTTGCAATGACCCAGAATATTTCAGAAGCTGCACAGATCAAAATTGTTCAACTCATCGCCAGTGAACTCGGCGTCGAGCCCGATCAGGTTGCTGCCGCGGTCGCGCTCCTCGACGAAGGTTCGACCGTCCCCTTCATCGCGCGCTATCGCAAGGAGGCGACCCGCAATCTGGACGATACACTGCTGCGGAATCTTGAAGACCGGCTGCTGTATCTGCGGGAACTGGAAGAGCGGCGCGCGGTGATTGTCGCCTCCATCGAGAAGCAGGACAAACTCACGGACGAACTGCGCGGCGCCATCGAGGCGGCCGCCACCAAACAAGCGGTGGAAGACCTATACCTGCCCTACAAACCCAAGCGCCGCACGCGCGCGCAGCTTGCGCGGGAGGCCGGGCTGGAGCCGCTAGCCGATGTCCTGTTTGCCGATCCCACGCTCGACCCGTGGCAGGAAGCGATGAAATACGTGAATGGAAAACCCGCCGCCGAGAACGGCGTTCCCGACGCGAAAGCCGCGCTCGAGGGCGCGCGCGACATTCTTTCCGAGCGCTTTGCCGAGACGGCCGAACTGCTGGCCAAATTGCGAAACCGCATGTGGGAGCAGGGCATTGTCACCTCCACGGTGATAGAAGGCAAGGAGACCGCCGAGGAAGAAAAATTCCGCGATTACTATGCCTATTCCGAGGCCATACGCACGGTTCCCTCGCATCGCGCGCTCGCGCTGTTTCGCGGCCGCAGCCTGGGCGTGCTGGCGATCGAACTGGCTCTGAGCGAGGAACTCGAAGCCGCTCTGCCGCATCCTTGCGTGGCGATGATCGCAGCGCATTTCGCTATCGAAGACCGCGGCCGTCCTGCCGACAAGTGGCTGGCCGACGTCTGCGATTGGACCTGGCGCGTCAAGGCGCACCCGCATATCAGCACCGAGTTGCTGATGCAATTGCGGGAAGCGGCGGAAGCCGAGGCGATCAAGATCTTCGGCCGCAACCTGCGCGAGCTTCTGCTGGCCGCGCCTGCAGGCCCCAAGGCGGTGCTCGGCATCGATCCCGGCATCCGGACAGGCTGCAAAGTGGCGGTGGTCGATGCCACCGGCAAGCTGCTGGAGGCCGCGACGATCTATCCGCACCAGCCGCGCAATGACTGGCCGGGATCGGTGGCGACGCTGGCACGTTTGGTGGCGCAGCATGGCGTCGAGCTGATCTCGATCGGCAACGGCACCGCCAGCCGTGAGACCGATAAGCTCGCTGCCGAGGTGGTCGAGGTGGTGGCGGCCAAGAGGCCGCAAAGAAAGCTGATTAAAATTGTGGTCAGCGAAGCCGGCGCCTCGGTCTATTCGGCGTCGGCTTTGGCCGCCGCCGAGTTTCCCGAGCTGGATGTGAGCCTGCGCGGCGCCGTATCCATCGCGCGACGCTTGCAAGATCCACTGGCCGAGCTCGTCAAAATCGATCCCAAATCGATCGGCGTCGGTCAATACCAGCACGACGTCAACCAGCGCGCGCTTGCGCGTTCGCTCGACGCGACGGTCGAAGACTGCGTCAACGCGGTGGGTGTGGACGTAAACACCGCTTCGGCGCCTCTGCTCGCGCGCGTTTCAGGTCTAAACAGCGCGCTGGCGAAAAACATCGTCGAGTACCGCAATGCCAACGGCTCGTTCCCGAACCGGAAAACAATCCGCGAGGTGCCGCGCCTGGGCGAGAAGACCTTCGAGCAGGCCGCAGGTTTTTTGCGCATCAACAACGGCGACAATCCGCTTGACCGTTCCTCGGTTCATCCAGAAGCCTATCCGGTGGTCGAGCGCATTCTGGAGCGCATCGGCAAAGGCATCGGCGAAGTGATGGGGCAGCCGGCGGCGCTGAAGGGGCTTTCGCCCGCCGAATTTACCGATGACAAATTCGGGGTGCCGACGGTGCGCGACATCCTCACTGAGCTTGAAAAGCCCGGCCGCGATCCGCGCCCCGAATTCAAGACGGCCACATTCCAGGAGGGTATCGAGTCTATTTCCGACCTGCGGCCAAACATGATCCTTGAAGGCGTCGTGACCAACGTCGCAGCCTTTGGCGCGTTCGTCGACATCGGCGTGCACCAGGACGGCCTTGTGCATGTGTCCGCGCTGGCGAACAGATTCGTAAAAGACCCGCACGAAATCGTCAAGCCCGGCCAGATCGTAAAGGTGAAGGTGATGGAAATCGACGAGAAGCGCCAGCGCATCTCCCTCACCATGCGCCTGGACGATGCTCCCGGCAGCGCGTCGCGCTCAGGTGACGCGCGCTTGAACGCAAAGGCGGGCGCGACCGGCACGCCGCCTGACCGGCACCCGCCGAAACTCGGTGGCGCGATCGCGATCGCGCTTGAGCGCGCGAAGCGAAAGAAGTAACGAGCGGGGCTGTGGCTAGGTAGGCCTTGAGTTCGCGAGTTTACAGCTGCTCTGATCGGGTCTGAAGCATTCCTCCGAAAGTGGCGCAGTCGAACCTCAGCCTCGGGGCGCAAGGCGTCGGGCCGCGGCCCTCTTCCTTCCGCCCCTCGGCCCAGATGAAAGCCGCTGCCCGTTTGGAGAGCCCGCACATCCGACCTGCCGGCAGGCAGGTAACCAGCGGTGGGAATAAGCACTGGCCCATTGCGCGGGCTCGTAGAGCGGGCGGCGGCTTTCATGGTCAAGGGTGATCCTTCCATAAGAATATTCCTGCGATGAGTTAATGTTTCCACCCGTGGGAACACTCTGCGTAGCGAACTGTGGGTGCCGGCGCCGTCCGCGTCGAGGGGCGCGCCTGCCTTCCTGCTAATCGGAATGCTTAATTATGGTTTTCTTAATATTAGGAAAGCCCATCAATCACATTCCGATTTCTCAGGTTATTTTCTCTTGAGATCTCTGAAAGTCCTTGGCACCTTTCTTGCGTTTTACGCGATACTCGTCAGCTTCTCATGGAAAACCGACCCGCATGATCATGCTGAAGAGGCGCGATACCCAACTTGATTCAGTTTCTCGGCGGTGTCGCTCGTGCCTTTTGATTTTTTGCTTGAAACCTCAGCGGGTTCATCGTCTACGTTGGATTCTTAACCAAGGTGGGCAAGGAGTTCGTTTATGATCATACCTGAGTTTGAATATCTTTCACCGCAGACTCTGCAAGAGGCCTGCGGCCTGCTGGTTCAGTATGGTGAGAGCGCTAAGGTGTTGGCGGGCGGCAGTGACGTGCTGGTCAAAATGAAGGACGGCCTCATGAGGCCTGCATATCTCGTGTCGTTGAAGAAGCTGGATGATCTGAAAGGTATTCGCTACGAGAAAGGCACGGGCGTTGTTATCGGTGCCCGAGCAACCCACAATGAGATCATGACCAGCAGCATTCTACAAACGAAGTACCGCTCCGTTTGCGAAGCAGCTCATTCGATGGCGGCCGAGCAGATTAGAAACATCGGCACGATCGGTGGCAATCTGGTGAATGCGGTACCTTCGGCGGATTTGCCGCCGATCCTGATCGCGCTTTTTGCCCAGGCCCGGATCGTGGGGCCGATTAGAGAAAGAACTATTCCTTTAGAAGAATTCTTTCTCGGACCGGGCAGAACGGTGCTTGAGAGCGGTGAGATTTTGGTGGAAATCATCATCCCCGATCAGCTAACCACCGGCAGCAACTACATCAAGTTTGGCCTGCGTCGAGCTGGAGCTCTGGCAGTCGCCGGAGTCGCCATCAGCATGACGGTCAGCGGCGATGTCTGCCAGGAGATCCGCATCGTTCTTGGCGCGGTGGCGCCAACGCCCCTGCGAGCGCGTCAGGCTGAGAACGTTCTTCGCGGCAAGAGAATCAGCCGGGAGCTTATCGATGAGGCGGCTAAAATCGCCGCGGTGGAAGCAAAGCCCATCAGCGATATCCGCGGCAGTATCGAGTATCGACGCAACCTCGTCGCCGTGCTGACGAGGCGTTCTCTCAAGGCGGCCATCGAAAAAGGACACGTATAGGCGGGACAGGAGGTATTTGTGGCGAAAGCGATCAAGAAAGGCAAACTCCACGTAGTGAGATTGAACGTCAACGGGGAAGAGCACGCAGCGCTCGTCAAGGCGAACATGACTCTTTTAGATCTGCTCCGCGAGGAGTTTGACTACACGGGGACCAAGAAAGGTTGCGAGTTGGGCGATTGCGGCGCCTGCACGGTCCTCATGGACGAGAGGCCTGTTACCGCGTGCCTCGTCCTCGCCGTCGAAGCCGATGGCCACTCCATCATAACGATCGAGGGTTTGGAAAAGGATGGGAGGCTGGACCGGCTCCAGGACGAGTTCATCAATCATGCCGCAGTCCAGTGCGGCTACTGCTCACCGGGAATGATTCTTTCGGGCAAGTCGCTGCTGGCGCGCAACCCCCATCCCACCGAGCGCGAAGTCCGTGAGGCGATCGCCGGGAATCTTTGCCGCTGTACGGGGTACGTCAGGATTGTCAAGGCGATCATGGCTGCCGCGGAGGCTAACAGTTAAAGAGGACGGTGAAGTATGAGCGAACCAACGACGAAAGAATTCTCGGTAATCGGAAAGAGTGTTCCCAAAATCGACGCCCGCGACAAAGTGACCGGGCGGGCCAAATACACGGGCGACTTGAAAGTGGCGGGCATGCTCATCGGAAAGATTCTGCGCAGCCCTCACGCCCACGCGCGCATTCTCGGCATCGACACCTCTAAGGCGGAGCAACTCCCCGGCGTGGAGGCAGTGATTACGGCGAAAGACGTTCCGTCAACTTTCTATGGCATCTCCCCGGCCCGCTACGACGAAACCATATTGGCCATCGAAAAGGTGCTCCAGGTCGGCGACAAAGTTGCCGCGGTCGCCGCGGTAGACGAAGAGACCGCCGTAAAGGCGCTGAGCCTGATCGAGGTCGAATACGAAGTGCTGCCCGCGGTCTTAGACCCGCTCAAGGCGATGAATGAAGATCAGCCGCAAATACACCCGCAGTACGAACGAAACATCAGCGTGGAGATACATCAAAACTTCGGCGACGTGGAAAAAGCGTTTAAGGAAAGCCACCTCGTCCGCACCGACGTGTTTGAGGGTAATCGCGCCACCCACGTTCCCATGGAGCCGCACGCGGCCATCAGCAAGTGGGAGAACGGCAAGCTCACCATCTGGTCCAGCACCCAATCCCCGCATTACTTTCAATATCATATCGCCCGCGTCTTCGGTCTAAAAATGGGCGATGTGCGCGTCATGAAGTTCTTTGTCGGCGGCGGTTTTGGCGGCAAACTCGAGCCCTCGGCCGCTGAGTACGTGAGCGCCGCGCTGGCAATGAAAACCGGCCGTCCCGTCAGGATCGTCTTTGACCGCAAGGAGGTATTCTTTCACAACCGGGGGCGCCACGCCCAGCACATTGAGCTCACGACCGGCGTTAGTAAAGAAGGCAAGATTCTCGGAGTGCACAGCAAATTCATTATCGACGGTGGGTCCTACACGAGTCTGGGCATCGCATCGGCGTATTACGCGGGAGCGATGCTGCCGCTCATCTACGACTTTGATCACTTTAAGTTTGATTGTTTTCGCGTGCACACGAATCTTCCTTCTTGCGCAGCCCAGCGGGGTCATGGCGTTCCGCAGCCACGTTTCGCCTTCGAGAGCCAACTGGACATGATTGCCAAAGACCTGAAAATGGATCCGGTCGAAATACGCAAGGTGAATGCGCGGCGGCCCAATACCACAACGCTCAACGATCTCAAGGTCAACTCTTGTGAGTTCACCGCCTGCCTGGACAAGGCCAAGGCGATCTCGGGTTGGGCAGAAAAAAAAGGCAAGCTTCCCGCAGGACAGGGCATCGGCATCGGCTGCGGTGGCTTTATCACAGGCGCCGGCTACCCGATCTACCGTACCCGGCTGCCTCACGCTGCGGCCATCATCAAGGTTAGCGAACAAGGGGATATCGCGACGCTCTATATCGGAGCTGTCGATATCGGCCAGGGCTCCGACACGATACTTGCTCAGATGGCGGCCGAAGCCATCGGTATTAATTACGAGGATATTCGAGTGGTCTCCGCTGATACCGAGACGACGCCTCACGATTTCGGCGCGTACGCCAGCCGGCAGACGCTGATGTCCGGCCACGCCGTCAAGCAGGCCGGCGAAGAGGTAAGGCGTCAGATATTCGAGCTGGCGGCTGAATTGCTCGAGGCCAACGCGGCGGACCTCGATATCGATCGACGCGTGATCTTCGTCAAGGGCACCCCGGAAAAGATTTTGGCTTTTGAGACCGTTGCTAATGAGTTCTTCATTCGCAAGGGACCGCTGATCGGAAGAGGCAGCTACGCGCCGCCGAAGCTGGGGGGCAAGTTCAAAGGAGCGGCGGTCGGCACATCTCCCGCCTACAGCTTCGCCGCTCAGATCAGCCAGGTGGAGGTCGACGAGGAAACCGGCCAGGTGATGGTTACGAGCGTATGGGACGTACACGACTGCGGCACGGTCATCAATCCAAACCTCCTGCACGGGCAGGTGGAGGGCGCCCTATTCATGGGTATGGGCGAAGCGATGTATGAGCAGGTCGTATTCGATGATAAGGGCAAACCGCTCAACGCCAATCTGGGCGAATACCGGGTGCCCACAGCCCTGGATGTGCCTCAGGTGGTCTCAGAA
>JACQUW010000153.1 GCA_016210115.1 Deltaproteobacteria bacterium
GACGTGTTGACAAGTACATGCAATTCTGAATAAAAGAATGCATTTTCGAATGCTATATAACAGCCGCTCCGAAAGTGTCAACAGAAGACAAGGGCATGGAACAGCGTAACGGCAAGAGCCTCACGGAAGAGGCGTACCAGAAAATCAAGGGCTTTATTCTGCGGAGCGAGATCTACCCGCGACAGAAAATCATCATAGAAGATCTGTCGAAGCAAATGGGGGTCAGCCGAACGCCGATTCGTGAAGCCATGAGCCGCCTGGTAAAAGACGGATACGTTAAGCAAATTTGGAATCGCGGATTTTTTGTCAATGAAATCACCGTAGAGGAGGTCGAAGAGCTTTACGGAGCAAGGGAGGCTTTGGAACCGTACCTTGCCGAACAGGCGGCCGGCCGGGCTACTCCCGCGCAAATTCAGCAACTGGAGGGATTGCTCAAAGAATACGGCGAATATGTCGAGCGGCGGCCCATCCGGGGGCGCCGTCTTCTCGATTTGGTTTTCCACACCAAGGTCGCTGAAATCGCGGGCAACACTTACCTTCAGCGGGTCCTGGGCGAAGTGTTCGAGCGCATCGTGCTGAAGCAGAGGGTTGCGGTTGGGCCATTGGACAGGGGCAGGGATGCGTTCTTGCAGCATCAAGCGATTCTGGCCGCGATTCGGGACGGGAAGCCCAAGAATGCCAGACGGGAGGCTCTGTACCACGTGAGAAAATCCAGGCAACTGGCAATGCTCCGCTTGCAGGAAGAAGAGAATTATCTGAAGAGCCTCAAAATTGTGGGATGAAGGATCCGACGAATACGTTGTGATGCAGTCTCATCCTGAACGGACATCTGAGCTACGATGAAACAGGAGCATCGGCTTATGGGAATTTTTCTCAGACTGGCATCGATGCTTTCGGTTCTGCTTGCCCTCGGCTTGCCCCGGGCTGTCTTTTCGCTTGAAAAAGTCAGGCTCGGCTACAGCGGCATCGGATCCGGCGAGGAGATCCATCTTTTCGCCAAAGAAGCGGGGCTGTTCAACAAATCGGGACTGGACGTGGAGATCATCTATATTCCCGGCGGCTCCACCGTTGTCCAGGCGATGATCGCCGGGGAAGTTCATTTCGGGCGGGGCTCTGCCATCGAGGTCGTGAGCTCTCATTTGAGCGGGTTCCCCCTCAAGATCCTTGCGGCTCTGGTCAATAAATTTCTCTACAGTTTCGTGACGCCTCTAACGATCACCAAGCCTCAGGAGCTGAAAGGGAAAGCCGTGGCGGTCAGTCGTTTCGGCTCCGGGTCCGACTTCATTACCCGTATGGCTCTCAAATCGTGGGGCCTAGAGCCCGTGAGAGACGTGACGATCCTGCAGGTGGGGAATTCTCCCGAACGTCTCGCGGCAGTCGCCTCGGGCAAAGTGCACGGATCTATTCTGAACCTATCGCAGACTTCTCGGGCGAAAAAGTTGGGTCTGCGAATCCTGGCGGACCTGTCAGAAATCGACGTCGAGTACCCTCAGGGCGTTCTTTATGCGCCCTCTTCATTAATCGATAAAAGACCCGATCTCATCCGCAATTTTTTAAAACCCTACGTGCAGGCGATCCGCCAATTCAAGAGCAACAAGCCCGTCGCCTTCAACATCATCTCGAGGAGCAGCGGTCTGAAAGATAAAGCCGCTATAGAAGAGTATCATGGCACGCTTTCGAAGAACTTCTTGCTAGACTACCCGATGCCGACGCTCGCGGGAATGAGAACCGTCCTCGACGATCTGGCGGCGAAAAATCCCAAAGTTCGCGAGATCAAGCCCGAGGATCTGCTGGAGGTGCGATTCCTGCGCGAGCTGAAAGAAAGCGGTCTGGCGAGATGACGGACGTGAATATCAATGTGAGACGGCTGCGACTAAACAATTTACCTGTATAGAGAGAGGAGGCTGAAGGCAATGGACAAACTTAGATTTCCTTATCGGGCTGCGGGCCACCTGGCGTTGCTCCACATCGTGAACGAGAGCGGGGCATGGAAAAAACAGGGACTGTCTGTCGAGTATGACTCGTACGTCGGTCCGCAAGAGGCGCATGATGTATTGCGCAGCGGTAAAGCGGAATTTATCAGCGGAAACCATATCACTCCCTACATCGCCCGAGCCGAGGGAGACGACTGGATCTATTTAGGGCAGACCGCCAACTACGTCGCTCATTCGATCGTCGTCGGAAAAAAGAGCAAGTTCAAAAAACTGGAGGATCTTAAAGGGAAGTCGCTCGCGATCGACGGAAAAGGCGGCCCGCACATCTGGCTGAACGGCTGGCTGATTCTCAAGAAAAACGGGCTGGAGGATGCTGTCAAGGTTAAGAGAATCTACAGTCCGGGACCGGCCTGGAGGGCGGTCCAGAGCGGGGACGAGGAAGCCGCGCTGGTGAGCCGGCCGCAGGATCTCATCGCGCGCAGGGAAGGACTTGGGGTTATTACGCTGCCCCTGCTGCCCATGATTGTATTTACCACGGTCTCGACGACGGCAACATTCGCCAGAGAGAACGGGCCTGTGATCTATCGATTTTTAAAAGGACTGGCGGACGGAATCAAGTTCGTTAAAAGCGAAAAGAAGAGGTCCCTCGAAATCTTGAATTCCACTCTCCCCAAAGAAAAAGGAGGTGGAGACAAAGAGATTGTTCAGTATCTCCATAAGGACATGATGGAGACCCTGAGCCCGACTCTTTACCCGACCATGGAGGCCCTTTCCAATGTCTATGCTGAAGCCTGCCGCTACGGAGCGGCGGCGAAAAAGGTGAACCCTCTCGAACTGTGGGATCTCCACTATCTCAGGGACCTCCGCGATCGCGGAGAAATCTAGGGAAGGAAGCCCGGGCGGGAGAACCGAAATGGATTTTGATTTGCCCGAAGAGTTAAAGATGCTCCGGGAAACGGTTAGACGTTTCGTGGAGAAGGAGGTTATTCCCCTCGAGCGGGAATTCAGGCCCGAGGGGGAAGAAATGCCGGAGCGATTCCTTAGGCCGCTTCAGGAAAAAGCCAGGGCCCTCGGATTGTGGCTTTTGGAAGTTCCTGAGGAGTACGGTGGGGCAGGGCTCGGCCTTCTGGCTCGATGTGTAATCGCCGAGGAACTGTCGCGCAGCGTGGCGGTGCCTTATCGGGGAAATGAGATTTTCGGACCCGAAGTTCGCCCACTCCTCTTTTACTGCAACGAGGAACAGAAAGAGCGCTTTCTCTTCCCGGTTCTGCGCGGCGAAAAGCGCGTGTGTTTCGCCCAGACCGAGCCGGACGCCGGAAGCGACCCGGCAAGCATGAGAACGCGGGCCACTCAACGCGGTGATTACTTTGCCCTCGACGGCAGAAAACGTTTTATCTCAGGCGCGGGTCGGTCGGACTTTGCGCAGGTGATGGCGGTAACGGACCCGCAAAAGGGAGCTCGCGGCGGCATCACCTGTTTTATGGTCGACATGAAGAGTCCCGGCGTTCTTTTGGAAAGACAATGGCCTACGATGATGGGAGATGCGCCCTGGGAGATTGTCTTTCAGGACGTTCACGTTCCGGCAGCCAATGTCGTCGGTAACCTCGGCGAGGGCTTTTCGCTCGGGCAAAAATGGATCACGGAGGGTCGCATTCAGGGCCACGGAGCCCGGCCTCTCGGGATGGCTCAGAGATCGCTGGACATGATGATCGATTATGCCCATAACCGTGTAACGTTTGGACGGCCGCTTGCCGAGCGCCAGGCGATCCAGTTCATGGTCGCTGATTCGGCGATGGAGCTGCATCTGGCTCGACTGATGCTCTATGAATGCGCCTGGCGTCATGACCGCGGCGAGGACGTGCGCGATCTTTCTTACATGGTCAAAATCGTCTCCGTTGAGACGGCCAGCCGCGTGGTTGATCGATCCATTCAAGTCCACGGCGGCATCGGCTTGACGAAGGAACTTCCGCTGGAGTGGTGGTACCGGCAGCTTCGGAGCCTCCGGATTACCGAGGGCGCCACAGAGGTCTTGCGCTGGCGGCTTGCGCGGAACCTGATGACCGCGCGCAAACCGCAAGTGTAGGGGCGACCGGCCGGTCGCCCCTACACGGTATTCACAACGATCAAGGAATTTCGCAATTTCGGAGCACTGGAAAAACAATGGCATTCAAAATCGGCATTGATGTCGGGGGAACGTTTATCGATCTTGCGGTTGTGGATCAAACGGGGAAAACCCGACTTTACAAGACTCTGTCCGATCCTACAGACCTGGCCGGCGCCGTTCTCGCGGGATTGGAGGTGGTAGGCCGCAACGAACAGCTCACCTTATCACAACTATTGAAGCAGACGGAGATCGTTATCCATGGAAGCACGGTCGCCACTAATGCGTTGCTTACGAAAACCGGGGCGAAGACGGCTCTTATAACGACCGCGGGATTTCGGGATGTCTTGAATATGCGGAGAGGGCTACGGCGCAACCAGTATGATCCCAAACAGGCCCCGCCGGATCCGCTTATCCCGCGCCACATGATCTATCCAGTCGAGGAACGCATCGATTGCGAAGGATCGGAATTGATGCCGGTCAATGAGGAATCTCTCAATGGCGCGCTGAACAGGCTTAAAACCGCCGACGTCGAGAGCGTCGCGGTTGCGTTTCTTTTTTCGTTTTTTAATGTCGCCCATGAAGAATATGTCGGAGGAAAGCTGCGGAAAGCTGCCCCGCAGCTCCACGTTTCTCTCTCGAGCGACGTACTGCCGGAAGTCAGGCTTTACGAGAGAATCAGCACAACCGCGGTCAATGCCTATGTTACGCCTGTCCTTGCCCGTTACCTGGAATCTCTTCAAGCCAGGCTGCGGGAAACAGGCTTCGCGGGACAACTCCTGATCATGCAATCGAACGGCGGGGTGATGAGCTCCGACGTGGGGAAGCGGTTTGGCGTTCGAAGCATTTTGTCCGGGCCCGCAGCAGGTCCGGTCGCGGGGATCCGTTATGCAAATCTCTATGGCCTATCGAACGTGATTACCGTTGATATGGGAGGGACCAGCTTTGATGTGTCGCTCGTCAAAAACGGGGACATTGAGATCACGAAAGAGATGGAGATTTCGGGCTATCGAATCGCCCTCCCATTGGTGGCCGTGCACACGATCGGCGCGGGCGGCGGGAGTATAGTCAAAATCGATTCGCGAGGCTTGTTGCAGGTAGGCCCTGAGAGCGCCGGCTCATCGCCGGGGCCGGTTTGCTACAATAGGGGCGGGAAGCGCCCCACCGTTACGGATGCCGATCTCGTGGTCGGTTATCTGGAAGCGAGCAAATTCTGGGGAGGCCGTCTTCATCTCAACACGGAGGCGGCTTATGAGGCTTTCCGGCAACAGATCGCAGAACCGTTGGGCATCGACGTGGTTCGCGCCGCCTACGGCGCTTACCAGGTGGTCAATGCAAATATGGTCGACGCAATCCGCGAGGTTTCGGTGCGGCGGGGCCACGATCCGCGACAATTTCTTCTGGTGGCCGCCGGCGGAGCCGGCCCGATTCACGCCAGCGCGATCGCGCGCGAGCTGGATATACCCCTGATGTTAGTTCCGCGTGACGCCTCGGTCATGTGCGCCGTGGGGCAGCTACTGTCCGATCTTCGACACGACTTCGTCAGGAGCTATCTCACTCCCGTCGAGAGGCTCGACCCTACCCCTGTGAACAACCTTTATGCGGAGATGAAGACCAAAGCCGTTGAGACCCTTCTTTCGGAGGGGATTCCTCGGGACCGTATAGTGTTGAGTTTATCAGCGGATGCCAGATACATCGGCCAGTTCAATGAAGTGGAGGTGCCACTGAAAGGCGATCAACTGACCCCTGAAGGCGTGAAGGAGCTGGTCAGCGATTTTCACGCGCGCCATGAAGTTCTCAATGGTTATAGTATGCCGTCGGCCCCGGTTGAGATTGTCAATCTCCGGGTGGTCGGAAAAGGAATCGTCGATAAGCTCGAAATAATGAAACCGGAGCGCGGCCAGAATCACGGTAGGGGCGACCGGCCGGTCGCCCCTACCGGGTACCGAAAAGCTTTTTTTGAGGGAGCTTTCAAGGAGGCTCCTGTCTATGACGGGCTGCGGCTGGCTGCAGGGAGTACTCTGATCGGCCCCGTTATCGTGGAGCAGGAAACGACGACAGTGATCGTCCAGCCGGGTTACAAACTCACGTGTGACGATTACGGAAATTACCTTGTTTACAGGGAAGACGCGAGCCTGGAGGAGAGTGTTTCCGCTTTGAAGAGGGGAGCCTGAGTGATGACAAGCGAATGGTCAGATCCCATCCTTTTGACGGTCATCACGAATCGACTGGAAGGAATCACGCGTGAGATGGGAGCCGGGATGTTGCGCAGCTCCCGTTCTCCGATCTTTGCCGAGAACAAGGATTTCGTAACCGCTGTCTTTGACCGCAAGCTTCGATTGGTCGCGCAAACCGCCTACATACCGGTGCTGATGGGGGCAAGCCCGTTTGCCGTTAAGGCGATTAGCGATCATTTTTCCGGGGACGTTCGCGAAGGGGACGTCATGATCCTGAACGATCCGTACCGCGGGAACAACCATCCGCCGGATATCTCCGTGGTGAAGCCGGTCTTTTTCGAAGGCGAGCTTAGGTTTTGGGTTCTGGCCAGAGGGCACCATGCGGATATCGGCGGTGGAGGTGCGGGCGGGTACAATCCCAATGCCAAAACCATCTGGGAAGAAGGGTTGAGGATACCTCCCGCGAGGCTTTATGAGGCCGGCAAATACAATAGCGACGTTTGGAACCTCATCCTGTTGAATGTCCGTCTGCCGATCCTGGTGGAAGGCGATCTCCAGTGCCAGATCGGGGCGTGCAACGTCGGTGAGAAAGCGTTATGGCAGTTGCTGCAGCATTACGGCTGCGAGCGCGTCGATAGCGTCATCGAAGAGATATTGCTCAGGAGCGAGCGGCAGATGCGGGCGCGAATCCGCGAGATCCCGGATGGCGTTTACAGCTCCGAAAGAGAGCTTGATCATCTGCTTGACACGGACCCGCCGAGGCGGCCGGCAGTCAGAGTTAGCCTCGAAGTGGCCGGTGACAGGATGAGTTTCGATTTTACGGGTACCGATCCCCAGTTCCCGGCCTACTACAACAGTTCCTATCCGAATACCGTTTCTTCCTGCTACATCGGTCTTTTTTCCACCATTGCTCCCGATATCAAGGTCAACGAGGGCTCGGTTCGCCCCATCACGGTGAATGCGCCGGAAGGCTCAATGCTCAACCCGAAGGAAGGGGCTCCAACCACCCAATGTACGGTGGCCACGTGCGCGGCAATCGTGGAGGCGGTGTGGCTCGCTGTTTCGCAGGTAGTCCCGCAATTGGTTCAAGCCGGTTGGGCACGATCGAATGCAGGCGTTGGGGCCGCGTTCAACCCCAGGACCAAGAGGTACGCCGCTTTTATTTTGCATTTTACCAAAGGAGGCGGCGGCGCGACGTACGGTTTCGACGGATGGAGTCACATCAGTCCGGTTTCTTCCATGGGCGGCTCGAGAGTTCCGGACCCGGAGCTCCATGAACTGACTTTTCCGCACTCCATTCTACAATACGAATTGAGCAGAGACAGCGCCGGGCCCGGAAGGTGGCGCGGAGGGTACGGCGCGTCTTTCCGGCTGAGGTTCAATAACGATGAGACGGCATTGTCACTCCAGACGGGAAGCGGTACTCAAGAAACGGCGCCGTTCGGATTGGCGGGCGGCAGCGACGCGCCGCCGGGAAAGGTCAGGCTGACATTAGTCAAGGGCGAGACCGTTCAAGTGGAAAAAGCCGGTATGTATCACCCGCGCAAAGGCGACATTGCAGAGTTTTTGTCAGCGGGAGGCGGAGGCTATGGCGATCCTTACGAGCGCCCCGCGGATGAGGTGCTGAAGGATGTCATCGCGGGATTACTTTCAGTGGAAAGAGCTTGTGAGGATTACGGCGTGGTAATCGACAGAGAGAGATTAGCGGTCGATTTGGCGGTGACGGAAAAGTTGCGGCGGGCGCGGCATTCCAACGCGCCGTCAGAATTGCGGTAGGGCGACCGGCCGGTCGCCTCTACACGGCATTCACCATGATCAAGGAATTAAGGTAGCAAATGGCGATTAAACTAAGTGTCGGGTTTTACCAGTCCGGGCCGATTTCGGAAGCGGTGCGGCTTGCAGGACTGGCTGAAAGCATGGGCTTTGAAGGTCTATGGCTGAACGACGCTCAGTGCCGCTGGCGCGATGTGTATGTCAGCCTGGGAGCGATTGCGGCTTCGACCTCCCGCATGGTGCTGGGACCCTCTGTCACCAATACTTTGACGCGTCACCTGTCGGTCACGGCTTCAGCGATGTACAGTCTCGATGAATTGGCCGGCGGACGTGCCCGGATGGCGATCGGCGTCGGGGACGCAGCGGTAAAAGACATCGGCAGACGGCCGGCAAGCCTAAGCGAGCTCGCGCAGGCGACCGAAATGATCCGCGGCTTTTGGGCCGGAGAGGAAATCCCCATGGATAGCGCCCGTCCTCGCCTCTTGTACGCGGCCAAGTCGGCGAGGTCCATCCCTATCTATTTTGCCGGCGCCGGGCAAAAACTGCTCCGGCTCGCGGGACAGATCGCGGACGGCATCCTGCTGAACGTTGGCGCGGAGCCCGGCTACATCCAGTCGGCGCTGGCGATTCTGGAGGAAGGCGCCCGGTCTGTAGGCCGGAACCGGGGCGACATTGTCGTGGCCGCGCGTATTCCTACCTGTGTTTCCGAAGATCCGGATGCGAAGCGCTATGTCCGCTCGCGCGTGGGAGTTGCTTTCCTGCGCAGAATACCCGCGGACCTCGATGAAAGCGATCTCAAAGCCGTCGAGAAAATACGCCGGGATTACACGGTTCAGGACCACTTGCGTTTGGACGCGGCCTATGCGGAGCACGTAACCGACAGCCTGGTGGGAAAATTCGCGCTCGCGGGCCGTCCAGAGGAGTGTCTCGAAAAGGCGCGGGCTTTGGCCAACTCGGGTATCGACGAACTGAACCTTACGTTTATGCACCCGGACACGGAGAGCCTGTTAAGGACTTTTGTGCGTCATATCGCAGAGAAATTATAAGGGAGGCTAATATGAGTCGGTTGGAGGGAAAAGTTGCGCTGATTACCGGCGCGGGCAGTGGTATCGGGCAAGGCATTGCGGAGCTGTTTGGCGCCGAAGGCGCGTGTGTAGGGGTTCTCGAGATCCAGCCGCAGTGGGCCAAAGATATAGAAGCCCGGCTTAAAAGCGCGGGCGTCAAGGCTTTCGCCAATCAAGGCGATGTGTCGATTGCTAAAGACGCGCAGGAGGCGGTGCAACGCTGCGTGCGGGAATGGGGCCGGCTCGATATTCTTGTGAACAACGCGGGAACCTCGGTGCAAGGAACCCCCACTCTTATCGAAATGTCTGAATCTGAGTGGGACAGGATTATGGCCGTCAACGTAAAGGGGCCGTTTCTCTGCACCCAGGCAGCCGCTCCTGCTATCAGGGCGGCCGGAGGAGGCAGCATTATCAATATCAGCTCGATTTCGGCGCGCTCCTGCTATCCTCAGAGAGGTGCCTACAGCATGAGCAAGGCGGCTTTGGAAAACTTCACACTTCAGTCAGCCGTGGAGCTTGGCCAATGGAGAATTCGAGTGAACTCGATTAGTCCGGGTTGGTTTAGAACACGCATGAACGCGGCGGTGTACGAAAGACCTGGTGAGCTTGCCCGGCGAAATGCCACCATTCCTTTGGGCCGGATCGGCGCCGTGGAGGACGTCGCGCGCCTGGCTGTTTTCCTTGCCTCGGAGGAGAGCGATTACATCACGGGCGAGTCCATTGAGATCGACGGCGGGCTTCTTGCGGCGGCGCTGAAATCGTCCGCTGAGCTGGCGCGCCTCCGGCCCAATCTCGGAATAAGTTAAAACGCCGCAGCCACAGGGCATCGATGACGAGCTAAACGCAAAGCGCATAGAGTTCAAGTACTGCTCCGGTTTTTCTGCCCGGCGCGTCGCGTTCGGGTGGGGAAGGAGAAATCATGCACTGCATCAATCGTTTTTGGACCCAAAAACAAAACTTTAGAGCACTGCTTGGTCTTCTCTTCCTGCTCAGTCTCTATGATTCGGCGGCGGCGCAGGAAATGAAGAAAATTCGCGTTGCCATTCCGGCAATGACAACGTCCGCGACCAGTCATTTTGTTGCCAGGGAGATGGGATACTGGCGGGAAGAAGGCCTGGACGCGGA
>JACQUW010000155.1 GCA_016210115.1 Deltaproteobacteria bacterium
ATGGACCCGACCTGCCAGTCGCACTTGATCATGTCGGAGCGGTCTTCCTTGGTCCAAACCAAAGAGTAACCGGCGGTGCCGCTGAGCAGCACCAGGTGCGCGCCCGGACCGTGGCGGTGCGCCTTCTTGTACGTGCCCACAGGAAACTCCGAGATGTGGCTTTTCGTGTTGTTATTGGCAATCTCCAGCATGGCGTTGATGCCGCCGGCGCCGCGCTCTTTCCAGCCATATAACAGCATGTCCGGGGCGTTGGCGATGAAGTTGGACTCCCATATTCGTCGCTTGAAGAGCTTGCCCTTGCCGCTGAAGTAGTCTTCCTCGCCCGAATAGCGGGAGCGGAATACGAAATCGCAGTTGAATATGAAGTGGTTGTCCCCAAAAAGACGCATCATGGGTGGCGCGTTGGTCACGGCGATATAGCGGGCAAGCTCGTCGCCGCTGCCGTTGAAGTTCTGGTACCAAGCGTTGAGGGGAATCGAAAAAAGGCTTCCGGCGTGCCATTCAAAGCTCTGCTTGCGCTTTTCACCGCCATTTTGCCAAATCGTCGTCGCGCCGCGGCCCGAAACCACATAGATCGTCAGCTCGTACATATGGTGCTCCGGCTCGGACTTGCCCCTTGGCTTGATCTCGACCACGTGACAATCGTTGGGCATGTGACGGTTGGCGATGTGAATGACTGCGCCGTCGCCCCCTTTGCGTCGCCATGGGCCCAGCTCGAGATTCGCTAAGCTTGGAAAGTAGAACTCCTCATAGACTCTCACGCCTTCCTTCTTCAGCCATTCGACGTAAGCATCGATTTTCGTGTAGTCTTTAAGCCCGTCCTTCGGGGTCTCGGCGACTTTCATGTCAGTGCCTGGCATCACCACGGTTGAGATCCTCCTCTAATGAGATTGATACAGATTCGCATTCCAGCGCCGGGCCTCCGCGCGTTTTTGGAGTCCTTGTACGTAAAACACCCACGCCGGAAATACCAGCTTCTGCAATTCTGAGTTTCCGAACGAAAAATCGAGGCAACGCTACATCATACCCCATCTGATGTCCAGGGAGGTGGAAAATTAAAGAACCTTCCAATACCCACCGAACTGAGCTAATAACGGAGTTGCCGTCGTAGTCCGCAGGCCAATTAAGGCAAAACAGGAGGTCCCCCATGATTAGGATGCCGTTACCATTCATCGGTTGGCTGGGCCGGTCGTCTGCTCTGCTCGTTGTCTTACTCTTGCTCATGCTGTCCTTTCCTTCGACCGGAGCTTGCATGGCGAACGCCGGCGAGCCGCCTGCACGCCTTCCCGATAGTTCCGTAAACCTCTTGGTCGGTTTTCGGCGTGGCGCTGCCTATGATCTCTACGCCCGTTTGACCGCGCGTCACATGCTCCGCTACCTCCCGGGCAGGCCGGCATTCGTTGTCGAAAACAAACCTGGAAACGCCCTTGAGACCGTTAGGCGCATCTATAGAGCCAATCCGGACGGGACCACGCTCGCCGCGTTGATTCCCGCGCTTTACCTGGCGCAGCTTTCCGCCAAAGGCGACCCCGGCTTTGATCTGGCCAGGCTCAGTTGGATCGGCAGCCCGACCAAGTCCCACTACTTGCTTTACATGAGCACTAAGGCGCCATTCAAAACCATGCGCGACATTCGGGACTCTTCCACGCCGCCGCTATGCGGGGCGGGAACCGTGACAACCACCGGTTACTATTTGCCGAAACTATTCGAAGAGATCCTCGGCACAAAGTTCAATATTAAAATGGGCTTTCAGGAAGGCCCGGACACGGACGCTGCGGTAGAGAGAGGCGAAGTTCAATGCCGGGCCCTCACCATCGACGGTTTTTTTTCTCACGAACCTTACCCGACCTGGATCAAGAACAATGTCGTCCGCATCGTGCTGCAAACCGGCGGCAAGCGGGACGCGCGATTGCCGAACGTTCCAACGATCCATGAAGTGATGGACGAGTTTAAGACCTCCGCTGCCGACCGTAGTCTGGCGAAGCTGGTCCTCGCTTCCAGCGACTTCGGGCGCCCCATTGTCGGACCGCCGGGCCTTCCCGTAAGTCAGGTGCAAACGTTCCGTGATGCCTACAACAAAGCGATGAAAGATCCGTCTCTTCTGCTAGAGGCCAAGAATACGCCTCTGGCAATCAATCCGACCACGGGCCAGGAACTTGAAATGTTGGCAAAGGAAGTTTTATCGCAGCCCAAAGAGATCGTAGCTCGAATGAATAAGTTGATGGGCAAATAGGAAAAAGGCCTTAGCCCGTGAGCGACAGATCAAAGGCTGGAGTCGGAGGAAGAAGGAGGCATTGATGCGTGGAAATTGGGCTGCGTGTCTCGGTTAGTTAGCACGCCGAGGTCATCCTTCGAGAGTCTCAGAGCTCCCCTGAGTGATGTTCGTCCTTCGACGAGGCTCAGGACCAACGGGTCGAATGGCTGACCGGTTTGCTGCTACCCACACTGAAGCCGGAAGAGCTAGATTTGATGATGCCGTTGGTTGGGGGAATTTTCCGAACCCTTTCCCTTAGTTGGACGCACGATGCCTAACGCGCCGGCAGCGGCTCTGGCCCGACCATCTTTTTCATGAGCTCGACAACTTCACCCTCCCGTAGAAGCTCCCTTAGGGCCTTCTCCTGCGCTTCCCCGCTGAGAGGCGTGGGCTCGGCGCCGACAAGCTTTTTATGTTGCGCGTGAAATTCGGGATCCCGGAAGGTCTTGCGCATCGCCTCACGTAGAATCCCAACCCGGTCCGCCGGGGTTCCCGGAGGAAGGAAAAACGGCGCGCCCACAAGGCGGAAAGCCCGCTGCATTCCGATGAGCTTTCGCTCCCTGTCGGATTTAGCGAACGTTTCCAGATCGAGGAGGTGGGGGAACTGCGGATGCTTTTCGCCCTTCGGGACCTCGATCACTGCATGGAAGTCCACCAGATCCTTTTCGATCCAATCCCGATTCCGCGTCAGGAGCGTGGCAATGAGAGTCGTCCTGGTATCGACTTCTCCTTGGATAAAGGCGAGATCGGCCTCCTGGCCCGAATAACCGACAACAAACCTTGGCTCTTTCAGACCCAGGACGTAGGCAAAAATCCTCGCTTCATTGTACGTGGTGAACCCCACGGATTCGCCTCCGATTCTGATCCCGGTGGCGGCCCGGAGTTTTTCCAGACTGCTAAAACCGGCGGCCTTTCTGGTTAAAAACAGGGGGTGCGCAACGCTATAGGTGGATCCAAGATAGATAAACCTTTGCAGGTCGTACTTAGTGCCGACCTCCCCCAGGACCCCGCTCGCGATGATACCGCCCGGTCCGGCCCCGATGGTCAGCCCATCCGGCCTGGCGGATCCGTAGATGTGATTTGCGAGCTTTCGACCTCCGCCGCCCGGCATATACTCAGGGACGATGGATGGATTCCCGGGAATGTATTTCTGAAGAAAAGGCATGACGGATCTCACGTACATATCTCCCGTCCCGCCCGCGCTCCGGCCCTGGATGATCGTGATCGTTTTACCCTGGTAAAAATGAGCTTGTGCGGAAGCGATTCCCGGAAAGAGAAAAAAGAGAACCCCGATGCAAAACAGGAAACGCGGCAACAGCCTTTGCGTCTCCTCGACTTCGTCATTACTCAAAATAAGTGTCATAGATCTATCTCCTTAACCACGTCCGCGGTTGCGGAACAGGTTCAATAGACGCGCCCTTCAAAGCCGCCCCGATGACGGCGCTGGTTGCGGCCAATCCCGCGTGGAGGTCGCCGCCCAAGAGCGCCTGCACCACAATCGGTCCACTGGAGATAAAAATAAGATCGGCGTCTATTCCATGCCGCTCGAATGCTCCAACTTCCTTGGCCATCCAAAGGCCGTGCATCATCGGGCTGATCGACGAATAGCCGAAAGCGATATTTTTAACTTCGGCTGCCGCGACAGGAGAGCCCAGGAACATGAGCGCCGACAAGAGGACGATCGCATCGCTTATTCCCGCTTTGAGACGTTTCATATCAGCCCCTTTTTCTGAGGGTCTTATGTATCATGGATTCGCGCAGAATCGACCCGTACCACTCAAGCTGTGCGGGATCGTGCCGTCATGCAGTTATCTCCTGCCGGGTCCGGGTGCAGATATTCAAAGCAACCGCCACGTAGATCTTCGCCGCGGATACCAGATCTTCTATGCTCAAGCGTTCACCTTCATTCTGCAGCTCTTCGGCGCCGGGCGGCACTTTGCCTCCTGAGGGACCACATTTGACCGCCGGGATACCGTGCCAGCGAAAAACGTTCGTGTCATTATAAGCGGTCCCTTGTCCAAGAGGAAACTTTTCCTGCTTTTTTCCCAGCACCAGCTCTTGTGCTTTCAGGCAGGTCTGAACAAGATAGTGATCGGACGGCGTAGAGGTGGATGGTACATTTGAGCCAAACACTTCAATGTCGTACTTCAGCTGGGGGTCCTGGCCGGCGAGTTTCTTTAATTCCGCCGCAAGCTCATCGATCGTCTCGCTCGGGTTCATGGCCGGCGTCAGGCGCAAATCAAGATAAAGATTGCAGATGCCCGAAGCGTAGGAGGGCTTGAAAGGCCATCCTCCCTCGATGGCGCCGATATTCACATGGGGTTCAATGATTCCCATTCCCGAGTCGTAACGGTTCTTCTCAGCGTACTCCGCGTCCCAGTCTTGGAGTCTCTTCACGATGGCATACGCCTTTTCGATAGCGTTGACGCCCCTGTATTCGGGCCCCCTTCGAGCCGTGTATTCGGCTTTTCCCTTCACGGTTATCTTTACAAAGAAATATCCCGCTTGAGCATTGATCACGTAACAGCCGCTCGGCTCGCACACCACGGCATAATCAGGGACGGGGCCGCGGCTCATTAGGTGCTTTGTGCCGAAGCCGCCGCCCTCATATTGGGCCCCACGATAGGAGCGTATGGCGCCTTCGACGGGGCTTTTCTCACTTTCCCCGGCCACCCCGGCGATGATGACGTCTCCTTTCAATTTCACGCCCGACTGCAAAAGAGCATCCAGGGCTGTAACCGCGGCGGCGACTCCTCCCTTCATGTTGTTGGCGCCCAGACCGAAAATAAACCCGCTTTTCATGTATGACTTGGGTTTGTAGCCCGGCGCAATCGGCCCGCCCAGAGCCGCATAATCCTCCTCTTCGCTTCCCGACCTCCCGGTATCCAGGTGCCCGTTGAACATTAGAGTGGGGCCCTCACCCGAGCCTCTAATGATGCCGATGGCGTTGGCTCTGGTTTCGGTTATCGGTTGAAGTCTCGCTTCGAGACCTATCTTCTTCATGTGACTCACCAGAAACTCGGCGCATTCCCTCTCGTCCCCCGTGTTACTGGGGATATCCACAAGCGCGCGAGCGAGCTTGACTGCCCTTTCCTGATTCACCTGTGACATAGCCGTGTTTATCAGATCTTGCATAGGACACCTCGTTTGTCAGCTAGACAATAGTACGAAATCGCTTTTGAGACTTAGCCGCCGCGAACTCGAGCTGGGAAGCCCCTCTCGAATCGTCTTCGGACATGACTCGTGTCGCACGTGTTGTCCGTTGGAACGACTATGGAGCAGCTTTCCTCATTTCAGCTTATCTCGCTCTTACGAGGCTCCCCTCTTTAATATTCTAATGTTCTCGAGACGCTCGACGTGTCGCACGAACGAATACTTGTTTTCCCTCGTGTCCTGTCCCGGGCCTCTATCCTCCCGAAAAACCTTGGACTCCCGCAAATCCACCTGGTCTACCTTCGCTACGATGAATGAGGGACCATCGCCTTTGAGCGCCTTCTCCACAGCGGTTTTAAAGTCAGCTTCGCTCCTGACGGTAGTTGCCTCGATGATCCCGCAGCCCCTGGCTACAGCCTCCAGGTCCATGTTTCCAGCGGTTGCTGTTGGCATCCCCGGCTTTCCTTTGCCCGGACCCCCGGATAAATAATTCCCATTGTCGAAAACGACGATGGTTAAATTACGCGGCTTTTCATTCCCAACCGTTCCCAAACCACACAGATTAAGGATCAGGTTTCCATCGGAATCCAACGCTATCACCTTCCTATGCGGAAGAGCGAGGGCGAGTCCAAGAGCCGTCGGCGTGCACATTCCCAAACTAAGCGATGTCAAACTGGTGCTGCCTCGCCCCGTCTGTTCCCAAAGATTCGATGTGGCGCCGATCGGTGTCAGCACCAACATATCGTCAGTGACCATGGACGCGAAGATTTTTATAAGTTCTGACCTCTTTACCATAACGCCTCTCCTGTTATCAGCACGGCCACTGGCTTAAGCCATGTCTCTGTGCATTCCTGACACCCTACAATCGTTTTCTTTATCTCCGCCGGCTGCCTTACAACCTCGTAGGGTATATCCATCGTCTTGAGCATCGGCTCTGTAACCTTTTTGTAAATACCCATCCAACGCGGGTCTCCCAGATCGCCGCGATAAGGGATAACCATGAGTAAAGGCACCTCCTTAAGATGTAAACGCGCGAGTGAAAACGTCGCCACCAAGAGGCCAGAGGTTGCGATCAGCAAAACCGGCTTCTTGCCGCCAAACCATGCCCCCATGGCCACTGCCGGCCCTTCTCCCTCGTTTCCTACTCCCACGTACTTAAAGAATGGGTCTTGAGTTATCAGCTCATAAACCTCATAGAACTGTGAGTCAGGGAGTCCGACAGCAAAGTTCACGCCGGCTTCCTTGAGGCCATCAACGACCGCGCGGGCCTTTTCTATCTCCATATACCTCTCCTTTTGTATGATTTCGGTTGCCAACAACCGCAGGTGCGTATTAACGCGCTTTGATTCCTATCTCCTGGTTTACTTCCCGTTGGAGTGAAAAGTCAAAGGCCTGGGAGATCGGAACGGGTTCTTTCAATTTCAACCGCTCAGCATCGCTCTTGAGATAGTCCAAGGCTTCCTTTTCAGATACGATTCCATTCTGCGTAAAAGCCTTTTTGGAAAGCAGGTAGGTCTCTCTAGCCGTTTGCTGATCAACATGCAAGATTCTTGAAATCACCTCGATCGGTGCCTGAGGGTTTTCGTGGAACAAGCGACTCGCCCTTGCCCTAGCCCGTAAAATAGCCTGGATGGATCTTCGCCGCTCCACAAGCGCCCTCTCAGGAACAGCAACGCCGTTTTGAATCGTGGGATAGTCCTCCATGACGCTCGACAGGATATTCATTTTGAACCGGTCCCGTGCCACGATCACGGTAGGAGGAGACAGCGCAGCCGCCTGAATGGAGTTGCTCGCCAACGCCTGAAGCTGGGTCGGGACATCCCCGGCCAAGATTGTAGTCACCTCGGTATCCGGATCGACTCCTCCCTTACGCAGCATGTGTCTTAACGCGGTGTGCTGCGCGCCTCCAATGCTGACAACGCCCAAAACCCTCCCTTTGAGTTCCGAGGTGTTTTTAAATTCCGGCCGCGCGACAAGCCAAAAAAGCGGCCGATAAAGGGTTACGGCTAAGACCTTTATTGGAGCGCCTTTCTGGATTGCGCTGATCGCGCTCGTGATAGATCCCAATACATCCACATCTCCTGCAAGTGTGGCCGCAATGGCCACGCTTGCTCTAATCTGAACTAGCCTCACATCAAGATTTTCAGCCTTGAAATAGCCAAAATGCTCCGCCAAGAAGTAATCAATAGGCGCAATGCTCCGGCTCGAGTACGCGACAGTTAATCTTGGGGATTCCTGTGATTCGCTGGTTTCTGGGACGCCGAACAACGAGAGGAAGAGCAAGAGGGATGCAAAAATTACGAACGGATGATATGACATTTTTCCATCACCTTTCTCTCATCAGAATTCTGGCTTCCGGTTTAGACGCCGCAACTCCGGCGAGCTATCCCGGAGAGCATGGACCAGCCGATCAAGAGGGTGGATCAACACTATTCGACATTCGAGATGTGCCGCTGTCTCAAGATTTGAGCGGTTCCTACTCACATTGATGCCGCTACCCTTCAGACGTTCTCTCAGGGCCAGGAGAGTTCTTTTCGAACCTCTCTCAGCAGGCGAAAATCAACGACTTCGCCGGGCGAAATATCTTTTTCAATTTTTCCGGTAATCTTTGCGAACTCCATGCTGAGGAGAATTCCCTTGTCGCTGACCTCTCCATTTCGGCTGTAAGACTTCATGGCCAGGTCATAGGCCGCTGAGGCAATTTCTCTATCTATCCGTAACCAGCTCTGGATTACATCGACGGTCCCTGCTTTATTTTCTTGCACATACCGGATCCCCTTCAATCCAGCGCGCAGGACCCTTCTTAGCTGCTGCGGATTATCCTTGGTCTTAGTGAGGGTTGTCGCGAGCCCGGCAAATGGAAGACCCTCAATAACATCCGCCGCCGCGACAATCATTCTGAGGCCTTCCTTCTCTCCTTGAATCACTCCTTGCGACCCCAACAACGCGGCCTGGATGAGCCCGCTTCCGAGCGCCTGTAATCTTAGCCCTTCATCACCCACAGCCCTGATCGTTACGTCCTTATCGGGGTCCAATCCTACGGCCTTGAGGACGCGTAGGGTAAGAAAATGAGTCGCGGTCCCCAGCGCGCTGATCCCGACGACTCGTCCTTTGAGGTCCTTGGCAGTCCTGATTCCTTTGGCTCCGAGCAGGAAATCCGTTGGCTTGTCCGAGAATACTTGAACAATCACCAGGGGCGCGCCACGCATTCTGGCGCCAATGCTACTCCCGAGGGCGGTGGTGAAGTCGAGGCTGCCAATCGTCAGGCCCGGGACCGCAACGGCTGGTCTAACCTGAACAAGCTCGGGCTGGATGTTTTCTGGGTCGAAGAATCCTTTCCTTTGCGCCACCACAAGAGGCAAATAACTGGCGGACGGACTGGGGTAGGCAAAAACGATTGTTTCCGTAGCGGCAGATCGCGGCAAGAGAAAAGAAGGGGAGCAAACAAGCGGCAGGAGCAAAGCGCTGCGGACAAAAACTCTCTTATAGTGCTTCAGAAACATGTTACCTCCTTCACGATCCTGAGATGCCGCACCTTTTACTGTCTCGCCTCTGGGAGAGGGGGTAACCCTCGCCTTTGGGTGACGCGTTCAAGGTTAATGGTCCGGTCGCTCCCCCAGCTGAAGATGGGGGCTTAGAGGAAACGGTTGAACGAATTCGATGCCACGGTCAGTTCTCGCTGCGTGTTTTAAACTCTAACATTTCGGTCCTGAAGCATCAACGCGGAAAGTTGCGGATGCACATCACCTGTTTGCAGAAACTCGCAGGCGATTACTTTATGTCCATACCTTAATGCGGCTTATTCTCTGCGAAGCGCTTTTGAATATTTATGATCGGGGATAAATCCTTTCGATCAAGATTGTCGAGAGATCCAGGCCCTGCTAGATTCTGCAGTTCTCCCCACTTAAATCCACTCAAAAGCAGTCCCTTTCGCGATTTGAGGTTTCACTTTCTCGGAGGCCGGAGAAAGAGACTTAGGACGGCCGAGACGATCAGCATTCCGATGAAGAGGCTGAAGGAAAGGAGGTAGCTTTGAGTGGCGTCGAAAAGTAGCCCGAAAAAGGGCGGTCCGCCCGCGGCGAAGGCATGGGTGAGGAGCGAGCCCATGCCGCGGATTTTTCCGAGCGAGATGCGGCCGAAGTAATTGGCCCAGATCATTTCCGAGAGGATGGAGGTTGCGCCCATCCCGACGCCGTATAGAAGAAAGCCTCCATAAAGGGAAAGAAGTCCGGGGGTAAAGAGGGCCCACAAAAGCCCGCCCGCTTGAATCAGGAACTTGGCCATGATGAGCCTGCCAATATCAGAGCGCTCGGCGAGCAGCCCCCAAACGATGGGGGTGCTCAACTGCATGAAAGCTATGATGCTCATAACGAGCGCTGCCACCATCGGCGGATGGCCCTGATCGCTTACGAACGAAAATACGTGAAGGTTCAGCCCGGTCACGCCGACGCCCGCTACGCCGAAGGTGGTGACGATGAGCCAGAAGGCCGGAGTGCGAAGTGCTTCGCGGCGGCTCCAGGCAACGTCGGCGATGGCGGTCCGGCGCGCTCTGGAGGAAGCGGCCTTGTCCGCAGATGTTCCGCTCTCATGTTGAGCGCGGGATCTTCCATCCGGCAGCAGCCCCATGTCCTCCGGACGACGGCGCATAAAGAGCAACGAAGGGCCAACGACCAAGCCCAGTGTCACAAGGCCGAATACAGCCCAAGCCGTGCGCCAGCCCGTGTGTACGATGAGCGAGGCCGCCAGAAGAGGCATTCCGACTTTGGCCACGCCATGGCCCATGCCGGCGAGGGCAAGCGCTCGACCGCGCATGCCAATGAACCAGCGCGAGATAGAGACGTTCACGACCATCGAGCCCATAAGCGAATCGCCGGGACTCACCAGGAGCCAGCGAACAAGCAGGAACTGCCAAAAATCTCTTGCTTGGCCGAGGAGGAGAAAGCCCGCTCCTGAAACCAAACCGCCGGCGGCCATGAGCCACTTTCCCCCGTGCCGGTCAATGAGAGAGCCGATGATCGGCGCCGCGACCGCGCCGATGAGAATTTCCCCCGAGCGGACTAGCGAAAACACGCCACGCGAGATTCCCAGATCGTTCGAGAGCGGCTTCAGAAAGACACTCAGCGTGCTCGATATCGAGAACGCGGAGCAGATGTTGGCGAGAAAGCCGACGGCTACAATGGTCCAACCGTAGAAAAACTTTGACTCCCGGGTTGCTTGCTCCGCACGGCTCGAGGATCGCACGCCCTTTGTTGTAGCAAGGATTGGATTGAGACTACAAGATGGTGCGATTTGGAGTCCGATGCTACATAGGAATGGGAGCCGGCCCGCAAAGACATTTTTGTTGGCCGGCTCCCGCAGAAAAGCCGATATTATTGTTCACGCCTGTTCACTGCCTTGGGCTAGTTATCGCCGGGGCCAAACACAGACGGGTGGAGCCCATGTCCGCGATTTTCTCCCAGGTTGCGTGAAATATCATTCACGGCATCGAGACCGTCAGGGGTCAAATCAATTTGCAACGCGGTACCACGCAGATCGTTGAAGCCAATAGCATTGTCAAAGATCACGGGTGAAGGGGCCGCAACTCCTCTCGTATCGGTTAATTCTATGGCCACCACGTCAACAACCTGCGGCGTGTCACTTGTCAGTGCGATCTTATTTTTGATGATCCGGTTGTAGGCAAGCTCTTTAGCACCGGCTGCCCCCCAGCGAAAATCGGCGTACAGGACGATTCCGCTACCATTGTAGTCTCCGCAATCACCAGAGCTAACGTGAAGTGTTCCGGTTATTGTGTTGTGAGCAACGACGTTGTCGGAGACGGATCCACCAGCCAGATCCCCAACTAAAACCCCTATGCCTCCACCGCAGCGCGTCCGCAGATCGACTATTTTGTTATGGGTGATTTGCCAACCATCCCCACGCCAATTGGTTACTGCCTGCACGGCATTCACGAATGTGTTTTGAGTAATGGTCACGTCGTTGACCGCGGCACCGTTCATAATTACAAGATCCACTTCAAATCGAAGATGGCTGATCGTCGCGCCATCACTACCTGCCAAAAATCTGAACCCTTGAACAAGTCCGGACCCGTGAGCCGGACCACTGTTTATGACCGCCCCATCCTCTCCTTTGATCTCTACCGACTTCGTCACAACCGCCCCAGCGTGTGCGCCGGCTCCTACTAAGATCCTGTCGGCCACTACCACCGCTGAACTGTTTATCGCTTCCTGGATAGTTGCGAAATCTCCGGGAACCCGCCAGTCCGCCGCCGACCCTATCGAAGCCAGAGAGACGAGCGTGAGCAGACACAATGCGCCTACGATGCTCAACCTTGATGTGTTCATTTTTATTCTCCCCTTCCAGATTTTTCGATTTGCCTCAGCAACCTGAGCTGACCAGAACGCTCGAAACCCCCCCTTCGCCCTCTATTCGGACCCCATATCCGCCACCTCCTTCCAGAGCCAGGCAACAATGACCGCGAAACGTTAATGGAAACTGAACCTACCGCCGGCTTATTTGTTTGCACGCTCGGCGTCCTCAAATGACGTTCAGTTAGATCACGGGTCTTTTAGAAACGTTCCAGACGCTGTCGCCCAGCAGCAAGTTGTCTCGCACTCTTTTACGGGGGATCTACCTTGAGGGGTCAACCGGCGACGGTAGGTCATCCAACCACAGGCCCCGCCTAATGCTGGGAGCGGACTACCACAAACAAGAGATATTTGTCAAATACTTTTCTTATCTGTGCCTGATAACGTTTTGACTAGCGCTGATGAGTCGCGCGTTGAGTTGATCCGCACAGGCGAGGATGGTCGGGAATGCTTGGGATAGCAAGTGAACGGTTCTAGCGGAGCGCCTCGCTGGCTTTATGTGCAAAGCTGAAGTCGAAAACCCGCTCGGGTGAAATCGGCTGCCCGGGCTTGATTCGCCGGGCCGCATCCGCGATCATCTCGCGCTGAAGCTTCTCGTCCACCGAGCCGGAAGGCAGGTAGCCCTGTACCGCCGCTTCATACACGCGCTCCGCCAATCGGTGGCGCTCCCGCCCGATGTCCAAATGGGGTCCTTTGAAAAATTCGATGCCATATTTCCTGTCGTTTTTGAGCAACTGTACCGCCCGAAGACTTGCGCGAATCACCTTGGTCACAACGTCGGGTTGCTTGGATATGAGCATCTTAGTGGTCGCCAGCCCGCCGTTCACGGTTCGATAGACATCGCCTCCGGCGGCCAGCTTGCGAAAACCCTCATCTTGGGCGATGAAAGTCAAAGGCATCGTGGCCATGATTGCGTCCAGAACTCCGGCTTTCAAAGACGCGTACGTGAAGTGGCTCTGGCCCAATGAAAGGATCGTCACTTGATCCGGAGGAACGTGGTGCGCAGACAAAATCCGGCGCGCGAGAATCTCCCCCAAGGATCCAGCGGCGGATACGCCGATTTTCTTCCCGCGCAATTCCTGGACGGTTGTGATGTTCGGCCGCGCAATTAAATCAAAATCGGGTTTGTCATTTAAGGCCAGGACGACCCTGACGTCGGCCCCGTTCACGGCAGCGCTCACGGCCGTACCCGTTGAAGCGCCGAAATCGATGCTTCCCCCCACCAGCGACTGAATCACCTGAATCGCCTTCATGAGAATGATTTCCGGCTCCAACCCCTCTTCACGGAAGAATCCTCGCTCCAGCGCTACAAAATAGGGCATCGGATTGGGGCTCCTGGAGGCAATACCAATGCGGAGCGGAGTGAGTTTGGCGGGCGCGTCAGCGGAAGATGAAGCTGTTGCCATGGCTGCAGCGATCGGCACCGCAATTAAAAGCGAGGCAGCAATCCGTTTCATCCTGCTCATCATATCCTCCTCATCATCCATTGGTGAACAGTGACAGGCGCAAGAGGTCTTTGGATCTTCAGTTTTTTGTATAGAGCTTTTCGATGCAGCCCTCGGTCACGAGGCGGTCGATTATTGAGTTGTCGGCAAAGGATTCCAGCGAAACATCCTTCTGATCCATGAGTTCAAGAATCGGAGCGACAGCGGTCTTTTCCACGCGCGGCACGCGCATATCGCTTATTCCCGCTTTGAGATATTTCATATTAGCCCCTTTTCTGAGGAGGCTTCTTTATCATAGATCCAGACGGAATCGTAGCTTTCAGCAGCCCGACTACGATCAGCGGGCAACTTCCGAACCGCCCGCGCTCAAATTTACCTGCAGGGGGATAGACGCCGCTCTTCAATTATCTGGAAAATAAATTTATGATTTTTCCACCTGATGTGATAGGAAGTCGCTCCATGACGTTTTCAGACTGGCTCACCGCGCTTGGCCTGCTGCTGGATATTCTCGGCTCTTACTGTCTCCTCGTGGCGAGCCGGTTCTGGGAAGGCTGGCCGGAATCTATTAAATGGATGGGAACACTCTTCGAGTTGAACATATCGCGCCCTTCGCTCTGGGGTCTGTTCAGCCTTTTTTTCGGATTTCTATTGCAGTTCATCGGCCTGTTGGCAAGGTAAGATAGAATCACTTCGGTGCCGGCCGATGAGCTTGCCGAGCTTCTCTGCTGCTGAGAATCTTTTCTTGACGAGTCACCGCGCGTGCAGCGTGTAGGTGACGGTCATCCGATCAGCCCGGTAGAAGTGTTGCAAGAACTCTTCCTGGCTGCCGTAGGACCGATCAGGCACAAGCCTCGCCGGGAATGACACGACAAGAGGATCCACGTCGAATGGGTAGGGTCTTACGATCGCATGACTTCCGTCTTGAACGTCCACGGTTAGCGTTGTATCGCTTCTCCCGAGTTCTACGGGGACGGGCGTATTGCTCAGCGTGTTTGATGGGCCGTTCTTCCGATCCTTGCTGTCGAATGGGTAACGATTGCAGAGGAACTGGGCAAACTGGTCAAAGACTTCCATCATTTTAAAGTTCGTCCATAGATGCTCATCCGACGCCCTAGTCCTATATTGGTCATTCCGGCGCAGATCCTCTAATAATCGCGCGCGAAGTGCCTTCTGGCCGCGAATAAACTCCTGCACGTCGGGATCGCCCGAATAATCGGGCATATACGGCAAAAGCCCCATTCCTTGCGTGAGCAGCCCTTCGCCGTGCATGGAAATATTATAAGCGGCGTAGGGATCGACTTCCGCCACTCGCTCAATTCCATGACGATAGAAGTCCAGCCAGATGCGGCCAAGATGCTTCGAGCTGCCGATATAGTCCAGCGGGAAACCCTGCGCATTTAACGTTGGCTTGATCTCCCACTCCCACCAACCGCTGTCATGCTCCTGAGCTGCCAAAACCATCGACGCATAGGGCTGAGGCCTGGCAAACTCGTTGTTTCCCCAATGGGCGGCAAGCAACCCGGCCGCTCGAGAATGGTCGGTCTGCATGACGAGCAAAAGGCGAGAATCATCGAACCGGCAAACTATCATGGAGGCACCCCCTTAATTGAGCCGGGAATCGGCGATCGTTTTGCCCAAACCATTCTTGTCTGTATGTATAGACCTGTCAAGATAGCCGCGTGACCAGACACAACCCTTTTCCTCGTGGCGAGCCGGTTCCGGGAAGGGCTGGCCGGAATCAGTTCACCTGGGTCCGCCCTTGCGGGAGAGGCTGAAAAATGATCTCCTTTTTGAAGAATATCACTGGATGGGAGCGCTTATGCAAGCTCAAAGTATTTTGAAGCTGTTATCGGCAATCGCGGTGATCTTTGTCGCTGGAGGCAACCTGAGTTACGGCGGTCAGAGCGCTCCGGCCCCGCAAACGGCCAAAGCAACTTTTGCCGGAGGCTGCTTCTGGTGTATGGAACCGCCTTTTGACAAGCTGGACGGAGTCTCATCCACGATTTCAGGCTATATGGGCGGCACGAAGAAAAACCCGACGTATGAGGAGGTCTCATCCGGCACCACGGGGCATGCGGAAGTCCTCCAGGTGACTTACGATCCGAAAAAAATTTCTTACGCGAAACTGCTGGAAGTTTTCTGGAGAAACATCGATCCGCTCACGCCTAACAGGCAGTTCTGCGACGTGGGCAGCCAGTATCGTTCAGCCATTTTCTACCACGATGAGAGCCAGAAGCGCCTTGCGGAAGAATCGAAAAAGGCCCTGGCGAAGCGCTTTAGAGAATCGATCGCGACTGAAATCGTTTCCGCCTCAGAGTTCTATCCGGCGGAGGATTATCACCAGGATTATTATAAGAAAAACCCGCTGCGCTATAAGTTTTATACGTATTCCTGCGGCCGCGAGCAGCGGCTCAAAGAAGTTTGGGGGGCCGAGCAAAAGTAAAGCACCTCCCAAGTCTCTTTTATACCTGAAACCCTTTTTATCTGCCTGCCCGATTGAGCAAGGCGGTCCGGCGGCGGTCCAGCCGCACTTCTCAGCTCCGGTAACTTGGTTGCTGATGAACTCCGCGACGTACAGGTTTCCCGCGCCGTCGGAAGTGATGGCGTAGGCTCCGGTCTTTGGATAGGAAAGAGATGTGAACTCTTTTTGCTCCAACGTCTTCGGGTAGCTTATGGGCCATTCTCATCATGTCAACAGAATCATGGATCGGCCATTGCATAAGGCGAGGGGCTCATAGTATTAATAGGTATAGCATTCAAGGAGGCTTCAGGATTATGATCAAACTTTACCACTACCCCCTGTCAACCAACTCCCGGAAGGTAAGAATTGCTTTGATCGAGAAGGGGCTCGAATTCGAGCGTATCAATATTGACCTTTCAAAAAAGGAACAGAAGAACCCCGACTATCTAAAGATTCACCCTTTCGGACAGGTGCCGGCCCTGGATGACGAAGGCTTCATTGTCTACGATTCCACGATCATCAACGAGTACCTGGAAGATGAATACCCCTATCCTCCGCTCCTCCCCGGCGACTCCGAGGGACGAGCCCGGGCAAGGCTTATGGAGGACTTCCGCGACAACCATTTCAACCCTCATTTCATCGAGATTATTCACGAAACCCGGTACAAGCCGGAAAACCAGAGAGACCAAAAAGTTATCGATCAGGCCGTTGCCCAGATCGTCAAGTGCTTTGACCGGATTGAAAAGGAACTTGAAGGACGAGAGTATCTCGCCGGAGCATTCAGCCTCGCCGACATTGCCTTCATGGCCAACTTCGAATTGATGGAACGCTTCAATATCCCCGTTGACTCCAAGTACAAGAACGCGCGCGCCTGGATCGAGCGACTGAAAGCAAGGCCGAGCTATGCCGCATCGGCGACGTAGCTAACGGGATGTCCTCCAGCCTCGCCGCGGCTTGGGCGGTGCACCTTTACACGGCCCTGGGTGCCCCCCTGGCTTTCCTCGCTTTGCTCCTCATCAATAACGAAAAATACCAGGAGGCCTTTTGGGTCATGTACCTGGCGGTCGTAATCGATGCGACGGATGGGACTCTGGCGCGCGCCGCGCGGATCAAGGAGCGGTTGCCATGGTTCGATGGAGATCGTCTGGAGGACATCGTCGATTACCTTAACTATGTTTTGGTCCCTTCTTTTTTTCTTATTCGCGCCGCGCTCCTTCCGCAGGGAGACGCCCTCTGGATTGTCGCCGCACCGCTTCTCGCCAGCGCCTACGGCTTTTGCCAGAAAGAAGCCAAGACAGCGGATCACTTCTTTTTGGGTTTTCCTTCGTACTGGAATATCGTCGCGTTCTACCTCTATGTCATGGAGACGCCCCGCTGGCTCAACGCCTTCATCATCCTGACCCTTTCGGCGCTCGTATTCATTCCGATCAGATATCTTTATCCCAGCCGAAGCCCCTCCCTGCGGGGACTGACGGTCGCTCTGGGAATTATCTGGGGAATCATGCTTGTGATCATCATATACCTCCTGCCACAGCCTCCTTCTTATCTGGTTTTCGGTTCGCTTCTGTTTCCGGCATACTATTTCATTCTCTCTTTTTGGTTGGAGACCCAAAAAAACCGTCGGTGAAATCATGAAAAAAAAGACTCTGTTTCTGCTGCCGGTCCTGACGGCAGTCTTGGGGGCCTATCTCGCCTCAAATCCGCCCTGGCCCGGTCAAACCGAAGCGGCATCGTCTCCGGTTCCAAAATATATCTTCATATTTCTTGCCGATGGGGCCGGCATCACTCACATGGAAATAACAAGACAGTACAACCGCACCATCCACAATGAAGGCTTGACGATTGTTGACAGGATCCTCAAGGAAGGATTTCTGGGGCTCCTCACGACCCATCCTGCGGATTCGCTTTCCACCGACTCGGCGGCCGCGGCCACGGCCCTGGCCTGCGGCTGTAAAGCCAAAAACGGAATGATCGGAATATGCGAGGACGGTCACGTCCCGAAAACCGTTATGGAAATCGCCAGAGAGAAAGGAATGCGCATCGGCCTGGTGACGAATTCAACAGTCTATGACGCCAGCCCTGCGGCATTCGTCTCTCATCTCTCTAACCGAAGACTCTACAGCTCCATTATTGACCAATATCTGAGGCTCGAACCGGAAGTTTTACTGGGGGGAGGAAGAGACCGGTTTCTGCCTCAGAGCCAAACGGGAAGTCGTAGAAACGACGAAATCGACATGATCGTTTCATTTCAAAAACGCGGCTATAGCTATGTCTCAACCAGGAAGGAGCTGGCGGAAACCAGCGGGCCGAAGGTCCTTGGTCTTTTTAGCTTGCAAGAAATGAGCTTCGAGATCGACCGGAATAAGGAACTTGAGCCGTCCATCTATGACATGACGGATGCGGCTATCCGGATACTCCAACAGGGAAACCGCAACGGTTTTATGCTTTTTCTCGAAACTGAAAATGTTGACTCCGCTGCGCATCTGACTGATGCTGCCTCGCTGATCCGGGATTTTCGGGAATTCGATCGCGCGGTGGCTTTGGCGTATGAGTTTTATCGCAGGCACCCCCGGGAAACACTGATCCTGGTTACTTCCGATCATGAGACCGGCGGGCTTGCTTTTACTCTGGCGCTTAAAGATCTAAGCTCCAAGGCGGGCAAGAACCAGGTTGCGGGAACGGAAAAGGACCTTAAGAAAATCCAATCGATATCGATCTCTCTAAAAAAGGCAGGCGAAATCCTTGGTCCAAACCCCACCCCCGAGTCGATTGACCGATTGATGAAGGATCATTTCAAGGAATTCTCGATCGCACCGGAGTTCAAAAAGGCGATTCTGGAAAAGACCCTGATCTCGCGGACCATCTTTAGCGACCCGACGGCCAATGCCCTCGGTATGATAGTTGCGAACAATACCCAAGGCTATTGGCTGACGACAGCCCATACCAATCACCCGGTATTTGTCGGAGCCATGGGAGTAGGGGCGGAGAAGTTCCGCGGATATCAAGACAACACCGATTTTGCCAGGCACCTAAAGGTTTTGCTCGGCGAAAAACCTTCATAGCCGGGAAGGAACCCCATTCCATCCCAAGCCGTACCATCAGGGCAGGGGAACGTTTTTCGTGCTCGTTTCGCGCTGCCGGGTCCCGCTACGGAACGTACATTTCGGAAGAAATATCCATGAAATTTTCACCGTTAGCGATGAAAACTCTGACCGATGGGGCGAGAGAAATCCGTCCTACGACGTTTTGGCCTGTTGCCTGAACTGATGACAATCGCGGCATATCCCCTGAGGGTTGTGATCCTTTTTGTCCTGATGGCATCCCAGGCAGTTCTCCCTCTTTGCCGCCGTCCACTGATGAGGCATGTGGCATGCAGTGCAGTCGGCGGCAGCGTGCGCCGGCCTGAGATGAAGCTCGCCGCGGTTTGGATGGCAACTTAAGCAACTCTTCAACGGCTTTACGCTCTGCTCTTTTAGATGGCACTGATCACAAGAGAAAGCCATGGGAGCGTCTGCAGGGCGCAAATGACACGTGGAGCAGTCTCCCACGAGTCCACGGCCGCGCCAGTGACACTGGTTGCAACTGAGCGTGGCATGCTTTCCACGAAGCGGCCATGGATGGGCGAATCTCTCCGCGGCCGCGACCTCGGTAGGTCTCAAAACCGTGGTTTCCTGGGCGATGATGGTATGGCAGAGCTGACAGTCCTTTCGAATAACCTTTCCGTCCCGGCTGACGTGATTCCCTTCGTGACAGCGAAAACAACCCGGATATAGGGTGTGGCCGATATTATCGGGGTGTGTGCGCCAGTCCACCTTCATCTCGGGAAAGATGTTGGTCTGGTAGATCTTCTGGACCTCCGAAATCGCCTTTTTGATCGCTTCCCGCTTGGTAGGGTAGAGCTTGGGATAGTGAGTGACGTAAAAACTGTCGAGCGCGGTCGCGATGCCTTCCCTGGCTTTCTCCTTTGTCTGATACGTCTGGCTCAGAGCCCGCACGGCCTCTCTCTTGATGTAGGGCAGAGTTCTATCGATGAGGCCGGTCAGCAGGGCCAGGTCCACGGCGCCGTCCGGGTCGCGAAAAATATGGCTGGGCCGGTTGTGGCAATCCATGCAATCCATTCTTCGAATCTCAAGCTTTTTGATCTGCTCCGGCGTCATGGAAACGGAGCGATCGAAATACTCGCTGACCCTTCCCTGGCTGTCTTTCATTCTGACCCATGGGATCTTTTGCCGTTTGGGATCGGTGGCGCCGTACCACACTTCATTGGCAATATTCATGTGCCAATGGATTCCGGCGGTGATGCCGGTAGTGGGACTTCCCCCTCCGGTTCGAATGAGGCTGCTGACCTGGCGCACGCTGTTCTTCTCGTCATGGCCGAAACGGGTCACCACCTTGAGCTGCGCGCCAAAAAATTTCTCCGGCCAATGGCACTGCTCGCAGGTTTCCTGCGCCGGGCGAAGACTCTCCACGGGAGTGGGAATCGGACGGGGATATTTTTTAAAGAGCACGGAATAAATCTGATAGGCCCCGGCCAACTTTGATCGGACATACCAGCCGGCGCCCGGTCCCACGTGGCATTCGGCGCAGGTCACCCGCGCATGAGGCGAGGCCTGATAAGCCTTGTATTCCGGCTCCATCACCGAGTGACAGAGAGCGCCGCAAAACGTGACCGACTCTGTAAAATGGTAGGCCTGATAACTCACCGTCGATACCAGGCCAAGAAAAACAACGGAGGAGAAAACAACTAACAAAAGCACTCCGCGCGTCCTGCGTTCGTTGAGATCGATGCGTGGATAGGGAGGCAGACCCTCTCCCCTGGCCCGCCGGCGCCGCTCCAGAAAAGCTCCGAGGGGAATGAGCAAAATGCCCATCAGCAGAAGCGCCGGATAGATCATGTAGACGAAGATCCCGATATAAGGATTGCCTCTCCCCAAAATCGCTTCAATCACCAGTAAGAAAACGATGGCAAGCAGGCTTAACAGGCTCAATCCGAGGCCTACGAGGCTTACAGGATGGCGCAGCAAACTGCGTATGTGACCGTCAGGCATTACTCTCTTCTCCTCGTCCGAATTATATTAGTGCTTTTCCCTAACAACTAAGCACTTCTTCTCCGCTTTCCAGGGCATCTTCCGAAAGTTTTCTTCCGCCTCTCGCCTGATATTCTCACCGAAAAGCAAAAATGGAATCGGCCATAAGGAGCATAAAACAATGGCGCGATGTGATGGCGGCAATTCGGTGAAACCGGTTTTACTGGAACCCCATAAGATGGGAGATCACCACCGTCATAAAAGATGGCGGCGCCCTCCCGGGAGGTGAGAACTGAGCTACTACCGAATCCCCCTACCCTTCATCCTTTTGCTCGGTCCCCTAATGCGAGCGGCGCACGTGATCTTTCTTCCATTGGTTGGTTTCGGCCTCTTCTCGGCTTTCTCGGCAAAAAGGTGTTGCCCTATCTCAGCAAGGCCGCCGCCTGCGAGGCGCCTGGCTGCTGTGCCGCCTGATACGCAGTGCGCATAAGCGAGGCATTAAAGCGCAAGGAAGTAAACGGATTTTTGGACCAGGCCGTCATCAAGTAACGATTCCTTTCTGGAGAGCCAGCTTGACCAGCTCTGCCTTGTTATGGACGCCGAGTTTCTCGGCCATGTGTGCCCGGTGAGCCATCGCCGTCTTCACGCTGATCCCCAGGATCTCAGCGATCTCCTTGTTGGTCTTTCCTTCCGCAACCAGCTTGAGTACTTGCTTCTCCCGGTCCGTCAGGCTTTCATACGGATCCTCCTGTTCCGCTGGCTTAATTCCACCGAGATAGCCTTCGATCACCGCGGGGGCAACTTCGGGGTGGAGAAAAGTTCCGCCGTGATAAACCGCTTTGATGGCGGCGACCAGTTCTCCCGCCGCAGCCCGCTTTAACACGTATCCCGAAACTCCCTCCTTGAGAAAGCGAAAGAGATACTCTTTGTTCGCATACTGAGTTAAAATTAAAATCTTCACTTCAGGAGCAAGCTTCTTCAGCTCCAGCGTTGTTTCAAGCCCTCCCAGCCCTGGCATGGCGATATCCAGGAGAACAATATCCGGATGAACCTTTTTGACCTGCTCGATCGCCTCAGACCCGTCCGCTGCCTCTCCCACAACCTCAAGATCGTTGTGCGCGGCAAGAAGAGCCCTGATTCCCTCGCGAAAAAGGGCATGATCATCGACGATGAGAAGCCTTATCTTCCCCACAGCTCGCATTCACCTCTCAATGGCCGTCAACTGGAATCTTGATCGTCAGCCGCGTTCCCTTTCCCGGCTCCGAATCGACCCCAAAGGCGCCGTCGAAGAGCGTCGTCCGTTCCTTCATCCCAAGAAGTCCAAAACTCCCGTCCGTGGTTACTTTTGGATCAAAACCTTTCCCGTTATCCTCAACCTCGAGGCAGATATGTCTATCGCCGAATTCAATTGCAATTGCAACGCCGTTAGCCTCTGCGTGTCTGGCGATATTGGAGATAGCCTCCTGGCCTATTCTGAAGAGCGTAGTCTCGATCTCCGGCTTTAACCTCCGCTCTGTGCCCAGAACCTTAAAGGTCAGATCGATTCCCAGCGGCTCGAGCCGGCTTTCCGCAACCCAACGGATAGCCGAAGTAAGACCCAGATCATCTAGGACAGAAGGTCTGAGGTCCAAGATCAGGCGGTGGATGCTGTCAAGCGTGCGGTCGGCCATCGCCTTCATATGCGTGAGTTTTTTCTTCAGCTCTTCGGGAGCGCTTTCGGCCGTCGTCTCTATCGACAAAAGCAGGGCCGCTAGATCCTGGCTCGTCTCGTCATGAAGTTCGCGAGCGATTCTTTTCCGCTCCTCTTCCTGGACCCCGATCACCTTCTTCAAAAGCTCCCCGCGGATTTCCTCTTTTCGTTGAACTTCGCGATAGAGATCCTCTAACTCTCTCGTACGCTCCTGAACTCTCTGCTCCAGATCCCGCTTCCCCTCAGCAATGATTTCCAATGAGGCTTTCAATGTGAGTCGCATCTGATCGAGTGATTGCGCAAGAAACCCGATCTCGTCTTCGCCTAATGGAGGAATGGGACCATCCAGGTCTCCCTTCGCAATCCGCTTCGCCGCCTCGGTCAAGGTTCTAACGGGCTTCGTTACGCTCCCGCCCACTCCGCCGGCAAAAAGGAGCGCCACCAGGATAGTCGAAGACCCCAGAAGCAAGAAGCGTCTTTCCATAGCGAATGACGGAGCGAGAGCTTCTTTTTCCGCCTGCCGGATGCTCAGCCCCCAGGGGGCGTTTTTTAAGGGCGCAAACGCGATGACCTCTCGCTCACGCTCGGGGAAACCCTTCTGTTCGTGACACGTATGGCAAGCTCCCACTACAGACTTTTTATCGCGAATTAGGCCGGCCAGGAAACGGCCGTGATCGCTATCGATGAAAGCGCGGCCCGTTTTAGTTGAGGCGAGCACAATCCCGCGGCCGTCGACGAGTTCCAGATACGTCGTATCACCCAGCCGAATGGGGTGGAGGAGAGAATGAAAACGAGGATTTTGCGGGTCCAGTTCTCCTCCCACCGCTCCGCTGAGCTCGCCACGCGAGTCGCGAATCGGCACCACCGCAAAGATCCGTTTCTTCCCATCGATAATCAGGTTCGACACCTCCGGCCTGCCGACTTCGAGGACCTGCCGGATCGGGGGCAGCAACGAGAATTCCTCGTCCGTCCGTAAAGGGCGTTGCGGTTCAATCCAAACCATCTTCCCTGTTCGGTTAATGAGGAAAACTCCCTCGGTGAAAATCGATTGGAGATAGGCTTCGCGCAGCGCCGCGCGCAAAGCTTGCCCGGCGTCTCTTTCCACGCCGAAACGGGCAAGCAGCGCCACCTCCTGTAGGAGCACCAGGTTTGATTTAAGCAGATAATCCAGATTATCCACCAGCGCCTGAACGAGATGCCGGCGTTCGTTTAACGCACGGTCGGAAAGTTCCTCGCTGCCCCAGTGATTGGAGACGAGGAGAATGCCCGCCAGAGCCACCATCCATAGTCCAACCAGAAAGATGATGCGCCCCCAAAGATTTTTTCTAAGGAAACGCAACGGGTTCATTTGACTTCCACTCCGGCCCCGGGAAAATCAGCCACGATGACTCCGACGGGACGGAGTTTCGATCTCTTCCTGCTCCTCAATGTTCTCTTCTTGTTTTCCTTTGCGACCAGCGTTCTCGGCCCCTTCCCCGTCAAAGGAAATCTCCGTTTCCCCGCCAATGAGACGCGCGTATTCCAACGGATGCTCCTTCTCCATCCTCTCTTCACTAATCTTACCGGTAAAAATGCTGGTATCGAACGGAAACACGTCGGGATTCAGGTGGGCGTTATAGATGTGCCAGATAATGACAATCAGAAACGCCAGCAACCCCTCACTCGAGTGCGCCACGTTCGCCGCCGGGACGACTTCACCGGGAAGAACACTCGTCCAGGCAATTGGGAAATAAAGAATAAACCCGGTGAGAATCATGATCGCTCCGCCCAAAATGAGACCCCAGTACTCGAACTTCTGCCGGTATTCATAGCGATCAAACTGGGCCTGCTCCTCTGAAACGCCCAGGTAGTAGCGCAGTGTGATGATGGCGTCCCGGAAATCTTTCTTTGTCGGGATCATGTTCAGCTCGACCCGCTTCATCATGGCCAGTGACAGCACCACGGCCAGGTGTAAGGCCGCAATCACGGCGAACAGAATACCCGCGAGGCGGTGAAGCGAGCGCACTCGATCAATACCGCCGAGATGAACAATAAGCCACTGGGCCCATCCCATATCGAAAAATTTCTGCGGGAAACCGGTCACGGCAAGAAGGAGAAACAGCACCATAACCAGGAAATGCTCAAGCCGCTGTCTCGGGCTAAACCGCGTGAAAAATTCCTGCTTTGCCTTTTCCATCTCAATTACCTGTTAACGACCACTCGCCAGATATGGAGAAGAATCTGCAGAACCAAGCCCGCAATGACGAAAGGAATAAAAATCTGGTAGAAGAGTTTGACGTAGTAGACGAGAGGCGCTTTTTGCGGGCTCGGCTCATAATGGGAGAGCCAGGCGGCCGGGAAGTTTTCAGTGGCCCCCGCGTGGCACTTGGCGCAAACTCTTACCAGGTTGGCCTTCATCACGGCGGATCTTGGATCCTTCACCGAGAGTATATCGTGCACCCCATGGCAGTCCGTGCAAACGGCAGTGACGGCCGCAGGCGTGATCTGCTCCTTCCTGTGAGAAGAGGCCGTCATGCCGTGGAAGTCCTTGAGGTAAGTTTGAAGAACCATGGTCGAGAGACCGTATTTTTTCATCAGCTTCTCGTCCGTATGGCAGCGCGCGCAGAGTTCCGGTGTCCTCAACCGAAACGAAGCTGTCCTTGGATCCTCGATGTTGTGGGCCCGGTGGCAATCCGCACAGACCGGGGCGTCGGCGTTCCCCTCCTGCAGAAGAGCTTTGCCATGAACGCTTCGGGAATACTGCTGGTAAATTTCCTGATGGCATCGGGAACAGGTCTTTGAGATGCGAGACTTTGGAACACCCGGGCGCGCCACGTCGTGAGCGCCGTGGCAATCGACGCAGAGCGGAGCCTTCAGATTTCCGGCCGCGAGGATCACGTAGTGAACGCTGTCAAGCGTTTTTGTGTAATTGTCGAAGTGGCAGCCCTTGCAGATCTCATAATAGGCCAAAGTGAACTCGCGCAGGTTCTTGAACGATCTCGCCGGATGGGGGTAGGTGGTTACGTCAGAGTGGCAGTCGGTGCAGCGCAGTTTGTCTCCGTGTACGGAGCGGCCGAAGCGCTCCACGTCGACGAAAAGGGAGCGCTTCTCGCCGCTCGGCAGGACGAGCTCCAACGCGCTGTTGCTGTGGCAAGTCAGGCAAAACTGCACGTCGGGCGAGACAGTCTCGGCAGCGGGCGAGCGCTGCGCCAGCAGAAGAAACATGCCCAAAACTCCTGCGGCAAAAAACCATAAAGTCGGCTGGTGTCCTGGCTTATTCATGCAAAAATGCCAACAGCGTCAGACCAAAAAGAACAAAGCCCGTGACGACCGCGCAGAAACCGATGATTCTACCGAAGTTCCTCAGCCAAAGAGGCGGCTGATCCGTTCGGATGCTCTCTAGGGTCCCTTCCTGCAGGAGCCTTTGATATTCTAAAGGGCGTTCTTCCTGGAGCTCCTTTTCACTCACTCTCCCGGTAAAGATAACGAGATCCATCGGAAATTTATCCGGACGGAAGTGGCTGTTAAAAAAATGAATCGTGAAGATAAACCAAACGGCCAATAGGGCTTCTTCGGCATGGATTATAAGGGCGATGTTGAACAACCATCCGGGAAGATGGCTGCCAAAAAAGGCGGAAAACCACATCACATAGCCGGAGATACCGATCACCGCCATGCCCCAAAAGACGGCCCAATAATCGAATTTTTCCCAGTAAGTGAAGCGACCGAATTGCGGCTTTGCTCCCAATCCAAAAAACCAGCGAAAGTGCTGGAGCATTTCGAGAAAATCTCCAGGCTGGGGAACCATGGAGTCAGGTCCCCAGAGGATTCCGACTTCTCCCCTGATGAAGGCCCGGTAAAAGCCCGCGCCGAGATGAAGCACAAAGCAGAGCGTCATCAAAAAAGCAAAGGTCTTGTGAAAAAAAAGGACCGCGCCGAAGCCGCCCATGGCATTGGCCAGCTCGCTGGCCCAGGCCGATTGGTTGAACCTGAGCGGCATTCCCGAAGCAGCCAGCCCTAAGAAACTTAACATCAACAGGCCGTGGAGCAGCCGGTGATAGAGGTTGAACCGCAGATAATATGCCGGCGTTTGGTCAAGAGCCTGGAGGTTCATCCTTGTTTTCCTCTTCGTCGGAATCTTCGGTCGCCTGACGACGCTTTCTTCCGCCCCAAATCTCGATCGTTGAGCGCAGCAGCCAGAGGAACGTATGCAGGCCAAAGAAGGCAAAAACTCCGATCAAGAGAGTTTTCATGAAGATGGCGGCATAATAGAGGCCCGGGTTTCTCTCTTTATCGGTGAAATCCGCGTGGGGAGAGAACTGGGCAAAGTTGGCGTTCGCCTTGGGATGACACTTCTGACAGGTCGAGACCAGATTCTTGGGCGATATGGAAGAGAGAGGATCCGAAGCCCGAAGAATTCGATGAGAACCATGGCAATCGGAGCAGCGGGCCACACGGATAAACCCCAGAGTCGTTACCTGTCCATGGAAAGTGTCCCGGTAGGTCCGCAGCGACTCCCGATGGCAGGTTCCGCACTCTTTGACGATCTCCAATTTCCAGAGGGGTGTTTCGACGCGGCGAATCTCATGTGTCGTGTGGCAATCGACGCAAACAGGAGCCACGGCGCTTCCATCTTTTACCGCCTGGCCGTGAACGCTCCCGAAATACTCGGCGAGGACGCCTGCATGGCAAGTTCCACAGGTCGACGGCACGTTGGTGCGATTAACCTTCGACTCCGGATCGCGCTTGGGCCTGATCTCGTGTGAGCCGTGGCAACTCGAGCAATGGGCAGCGACGAGGAGGCCGCTCTTCGACAAGGCCCGACCATGAATTGAATCCATGTAAAGCTGATAGGCGTTCACCACCGGGATCCGATGCCGCTTGGCCAGCTCTGGATCTCCGTGGCACACACCGCAGGTGCGCGGAAGATTTAACGGGTAAACGCGCGAATCCGGGTTGTTGATGGGGAAGATATCGTGGGTCCCGTGACAATCATCGCAAGTGGCCGCGTCTTTGTCCCCTTTCGAGCTGGCCTTGCCATGGATGCTCTGGGCGTAAACTTTATACGGTTCGGCGTGACAAAGCCCACATTGGACACGTTTGACCTCGGGGCCGTGGGGAATTTCCTTGATACCACTGTGGCAGGAGAGACATCCGAGCGGCCCATGCACGGATCGGGAGAACCGGCCGGCGTCAACGTGAAGCGGAATGGTCTTGCCGTCGCGCTTTTTTTCTAGTCCGGGGGCTCCGTGGCAGGAAAGACAGATTTCGTTAGAGAGGGACTGGGCTGAATAGGACTCGGGAGCGAAAACAACCATCGCGAGCAACATCCCAACCCATCCAACAACCCCCTGCTTCATGACCAGCAATCTATAGCTCAATCGTCGGCTTTCTTTCCAGCTCCCATCGCCGCGAGCCGGGTGCCACCCGCCGGTTCGCCAAAAGTGATCCGGCACGGCTCGCGGGATAAATCCGCCTTGCTAATGAAATCAGGCGGCAGTCGCGTCCCGGGACGGCACTCCCTGCCGCGCGCGCCAGTTAAAAAATTCCCTTGCGATTTCAGGAAAAAGCGCGTAGGAGAGAACGTCCTCTTCGCTTCTCGCTACAGAGCCAATTTCTTTTCTTGCCATTTCCAGCCCGGGTTTCAGAAGATCCGCCGGCCGACAAGTGATCGGCTCCTTTTTTCCCAGTACCTTTTTCTTGATTTCGTCGCTGATCGGACCTGGCGGCTCGCCGTAAAGACCCATCACATAATTCCTGGTCTCCAAAGCCACGACCGAGTAGCGTTTACCCGTCATCACGTTAAGGGCCGCTTGCGAGCCGCAAATTTGACTCGTCGGCGTGACCAAAGGAGGATACCCGAGATCCTTCCTCACCTCCGGCATCTCCGCCATGACCGCCTCCAGTTTGTCCTCTGCTTTTTGCTGCCGTAACTGCGCCACCAGATTTGACAGCATCCCGCCCGGAACTTGCGATATCAAAATATCGGTCTTCACCTGATTGTTGACGGGGCTGTCGAACTCCGCGTACTTGCGGCGGACAGCGTAAAAGTGCTGGGCGATCTCTCCCAGAAGCCCAAGGTCCAATCCAGTGTCCCGCGGGGTGCCTTTTAGCGCAGCCACAATCGACTCGGTCGTGGGTTGCGACGTTCCTTGTGATAACGGGGACAGCGCCGTGTCCAGAATATCTACCCCAGCCTCTATCGCCATCATGTAGCTCATCGGTGCCAACCCGGCCGTACAGTGAGAATGCAAATGCAACGGTAAAGCAACACGAGACTTTAAGGCTCTGACCAGCGCATAGGCCGCATAGGGAGCAAGCAGTCCGCCCATATCCTTTAAGCAAATCACATTAACTCCCATATCGGCCAATCGCTCCGCCAAACGCACAAAATATTCCAACGAATGCACGGGGCTGATTGTATAGCAGATGGCCCCCTCCACCGTCTTCCCCACCTTGCGCGCCGCCTCAATCGCGGCCTTCATATTGCGCGGGTCGTTCATCGCATCGAAAATGCGAAAAACATCGATACCGCCGGCCGCGGCCCGGTCGATGAAGCGCTCAACGATATCATCGGGATAATTGTGATATCCGACGAGATTTTGGCCCCGCAGGAGCATCTGGAAACGAGCGTTTGGCATTGCTTTTCGAAGCGTGCGCAGCCGTTCCCAAGGACACTCCTTGAGATAACGCAAGCACGAGTCAAAAGTTGCTCCACCCCACATTTCCAACGACCAATATCCGACCCGATTGAGCTTATCCGCTACGGGGATCATATCTTCCGTCCGCATCCGCGTCGCTAAGAGGGATTGATGGCCGTCGCGCAAAATCGTCTCCGTAACGTGAACTTTACCTTGATTCATCTCCTACTCCTTGACTCGGTGCTAAAAAGGATCCGGGGGCTTATCTTCCCAATCGCGCGAATTCATCAGCCACGGCAAGTGCCTGTACTAGAGTCACCGCTAATTACCTATTTGGGACGCATCCTTATGCATTTCTTATGCCACTGATGACAATTAGTAGTAAATCTAATGCCAGCCACTGCGAATGCAGAAGTTTACTCACAATTAACTTCGCAGATAATAATGGAATTTATGAGTGACGAGCGAAACTCGGTAATGAAAACGGGCCACCGCGGCATTAGACGCGCGTTTTAAGAGCTCCAAATATATTTACTAACATTGCGAAAAAAACCGGGCCGCCTGTTTCACGAATGGAAAAGGCGGCCCTGAGCTCCTAGAGGGAAATAAAAAGGGAGGCGGAAAATGATTCTTGTATCAAGGCAGAGTATTTCTCCGCCTTATTTTTTTGCATGGCACTTGGAACAATCCTTAGCTTCCTTCGTCGAAAAGGCCTTGCCTCCGTTGTGGCATTTGCCGCAGAACTCGCCCTCATTCAAAACTTTCATCGTCATCTTGGGCGCGGCCACCTTTTTCATCTCAAAAATTTTCGTGTGGCAATCCGGGCACTGAAGCTTCTTATCGGTCACGTGGATTTTGTGACTAAAAGTAACCGGCCCCATCGGCTTCGTCTCTTCATACTTAAAATCTTTGGGAACCTGGCTCCATACTGGACCCGCCCCAACCCAAAAAATCGCCGCCAAAACGACAGCGCTTAGCGCAACACACAGTTTCCTCATCTGCTGTCTTCTCCTTTCTTCCTAAACACTCTTTGTTCCACCCAATGGTTAGACGCTCGCGTTGGAAAAATATTCTGTAACACACAGCCTCCGCTCCATTCACCTTCCAGGCCTCTCGTCCGCTAACTTGATGATCTCTCTCGCGCATCACCTCCCCGAGCCGGACATGCCACAACAGGCTTCACCGTAATACTGGAGCCCGCGTCGCATTGAAGGCAAGAATAATTCATTTCGCTTCCGGCGTCCTGGACTGACGTACAAAACCGGTATCATGACAGCCGAAAAACACCAATCGGCACCGTTCTCCCTTACTTCTTTTTAAGATCGAGATCGATGGCCAGCACTTCACCTTCTCGCGCCATGTTGAACGACACAGGCTTGACTCCCAGGTCAGGGTGCCAGACTTCAAGCCGGTACTTCCCGGGAGGAATCCCGCCGATCTGATAATTTCCCCTTTTATCGGTAGCGGAGAAAAATGGATGCTCTTTTACAACGACAAAAGCCTCCATATTCGGATGAACGTTGCACAAAATCCTGACCACACCGGCCTTATCAAGGGTTACACTGCGAGTTTTTCCAGGCGCGTAGAGGCCCAGATCAAACTTTTTTGCCTCGGAAGCGGAAAAAACGTTATGCCAGCTCTTGTCGTTGTTCGGGAAATCCACAGTCGTCCCGACGATAACCGGAAGGACCCGGGGAATGAATTTCACGTCCCTCTGGTCAATGACGGCCTTTTTAGGCTTGGCACCCGCCGTTTGAGCTTTCAGATAGTCACCAGGCAACCCTTCCACCGATACAATCGCATCGGCTGTCGGTCTTCCCGATACAACGATCACTCCTTTGACGATTCCCGCTTTACGACTGTCCGCCCCAAAAACTATGGCGGGAAGAAGAGCTCCCATCAGAAAAAAAGGCCAAACTCGGTAGCGCCTCATTTCTTTACCCCCTTGGGAGCCGCAAGCGTAAAATCGACCTTCGAAATTGCCCCACCCTTGACCTCCACGGTTTTCTCCTGGGTTCCCAGCAATTCATGCCACAACTTCAAGCGATAATTCCCTGGAGGGATATCGGATATCTCATACTCGCCATATACGTCGGTCACCGCATGGTAGGGGTGGTCGGTTACCATGATATAGGCGCTCATCCAGGGATGAACCTCACAGCGAATCTTAACCAGGCCGGCACCCACGAGAGGTTTGCGGCTGACCTTTCCGGGATAAAGTCCGACATTGAACTGGGGCTGGCTATCCTGAAAATAAGCGTGAGCAGTATGAAGAATTGGATCGCTGTTCTTGACCACGACAAACTGACCCACACTGGCAGCCTGCACGTGTGGGACGAATCGACACTTCACGTTGTCGAGCTCATGAACGACCTCTTTCTCAACCGGTTTACCCTTAGCGATGCCCTCCAGGATCACCACGCCATAACGGATTCCCTCACGAGGGCCAACGACGAGTGATTCGTTGGGCACGTTTTTGCAAACGTCCTTGAACTTGAGAACTTCCAATAAGGGAAGCTTTGGAGCCGGACCCTGAAGCTTGACAGTTCCACGTATGCTTCCCCCATTGCTTACAACTATCTCTTCATAGCCACTCGCGAAGGCGGGAAAAATTAGAACCAGCCAAACGGTCCATAGAAAACCAAAATTCCTCTTCATCTGCATATTCATAGGCGAAAATTCGGACCTCCATAAAGCAAGCCCCATGCCAGGAGACCTTACCTGCTATTGTCGGCAGTGAGGCAACCTGTGATTCTAATAATTGGGAATGGCACATAAGTATCATAGCAAAGGTGAGAAGAAAACCGTCAGATCAAGAGATCGGCTTTACAGGCTGTCCGGCTTGGCGAGTAACTCATTGCTGCCGTCATCGATGATTTAATTCCTTTCCAGTGGCACAGTTCGTGCGTGTTATTATGGAAAATCAGGAGGAATGGTATGAACAAGATCAAAAAGATCCTTGCACCGACCGATCTTTCCGAGCTCTCGCAAGTAGGGATTCGCTACGCTCTGGAAATGGCCAGGGACACAGGCGCTGAAGTAACCGTTTACCATGTGGTGGATCGTGAGGAATTTGTTCATTATGGTGAGGCACTTCAGGAAAAGGCAAGCCCTGAGCAAAGTCCTAACCACCCGGAACATCTACTGCAAAAATGTGAGCAGGCGCTATCCCGATTTATCAACGATCATTTTTCTGAACTGACTCCCGGCTTGCAGATCCGGGAGTTGGTTGAGATAGGTACCGCCGACGATAACATCGTAGAGCAGGCAAAGAAAGATGGCGCAAATCTTATCATCATCTCCACTCACGGAAGGACGGGTATTTCTCACATCCTGCTCGGGAGCGTCACCGAAAAAGTGGTGCGGCGCGCGCCCTGCCCGGTGCTCTCAATCCACCCATAGGCCGAAGAAAAGGAACCGCCGTTGTCACTCATTATGAGCCTCTTCGCAGTGTCATTTAAGGCGAAGCCGAAGAATCCCGATTCGCTCAAGGCAGGCTAGCGCGGCTAGCGAGGCTAGCTCGGCTAGCTCAGATGTGGCCCTGTGAGTTCATGAACTTCAGGTACCATTCCGGAAGAGTAGATTCATCTGTTCTGTATTCGGGCCTGTATCCTTTGATGTCCAGGATGGGTGTTCCATCAAAGTAGTCCAAGCCAGAAACAATCAGCCGGCACCCTTCGCGCCGAACCAACCGGACCAAAGTCAGTCCGATCGGGTTCGGGCGAGTGGGAGAATCCAAAGCGAAAACCCCAAGTACGGGCAGGTCCTCTAATCTGAAGCCGCGCTGCACCAGCCTCTTCGGCTTTACCTGCAGTGGGCCGATCTGGTCCGGCCGCAGCTCATGAAAGTAGGAGATCACAAACAAGTGCGAGTAGCCTTCCAAACCTTCCAATGCGGGCTCAAACTCAGGGTAGATTTCCAGGACTCCCTCAACCTCCCGGCTTTCAGTTTTGATTTCTTGCTCTGTGGCCTTGATCCGCACGACTCCCACAGGCTTAAACAGTATTTCCATAGTCGGCCGTACTCAGCTCTTGAAAGCTTCCGCTGCGGCGATCGGAGGACAGGGATAGGCCGGAGTCTGGTTACTGTAAATTTCCGGCTCCAGCCTTACCTTCGTCTTGACCGAATTCGAGATCAGGCAATTCTTCTCGGCTTTTTGGAGAATAGCGGCAGCTCTCTCAAGATCCCGGCTAGAACTGACAACCAGTCTTGGGGTCAGAACAATTTCGGTTACCTGAAAACCAACGCCTGCGATCCTGTCCAGCCTGCCCTTTGCGAGCACGGTCAGACTCACGACTGCAAGTCTGGAAACCTGAGCGATAGCAAGAAATGTAGTCATGAAGCAAACCCCAACCGAGGCAACGTACAGATGTTCGGGTGTCCAACTGCCTTCTTCACCGTCAAATTCAGGTGGCGCTGCGACCTGGAGAACCGGCAAATTGGGCCCGCTAACAATACTCTTTCGCTTTCCCGTCCACCCGACTTCCACATTGTAATAATACGGCAATTCTTTTTTCATCTCAGTTCTTCAACAATCGCCTTTCGAGTCAGAGTTTTCTGGCGATAAACTCGCGCAGCAGATCCGTATAAGTTATGATGCCGGCCAATGAGCCTTTCTGGTCGACTACAGGAAGCCCGCCAATTTCCCAGCGGAGCATGAGCTCGGCAGCCTGTTCCAGCGGAGCATCGGGTTGGATGGTCACGGGGTCAAATACAGCGGCTTGACGGACAGCGGTGGACCAGAGCTGTAGGGCCGCATCTTCGTGGGAGACAAAGGCAAGCGACGGGCGGACAAGCCGGATGTCGCGGTCTGAAAGCATACCGATGAGTCTGCCGCGATCATCAACTACCGGGAGGTGGCGAAAGCCGCCTTTTTTCATCTTTTCAATCGCGTCGTGGATCGACTGCAACGGTTTGACCGTAACCGGGCGGACGGTCATGCGCTCCCTCACCCGAACGCTTGTCGGCCCATTGGCTAATTGCGTGGTGGGAGAAGCCGGCACATGCTTCCCGTACTCCCTTTCGAGGCTCTCATGCTCGAAGACCTGCGTCATGCTTTCGGCAAAAATCTTTTTGACATTATCTTCAACCCGTCCTTCCTCAACCCAAAATGCCTTGGCTCTCTTTGCAACAACTTCACGCGCGAGCGCCTCAATGTCCAGGCTATCGTCCAAATAGACCTGCACGATATCAATCTGTCCGGGAACGTCGCTCAAACGGCGATAACAGCGCATCCCCAGATAAGTGTGGCAGCCGGGAAGCACTGGAACAACCTCGATCCCCAAACCGAGCAGTTTCTCCGTGCGCACAAAGCTTTCGCTGGTTGGATCCGGGCTTAATCCAATCACCGCGACCCTGCAGCACTTCGCAACGACCTCTTTCCGTTGTCTTCTGAGAAGATTTTCCTCTCTGGCTACCGCTGCTTTACGATATCTTTCCAGAACTTCTTCTCTGCGTTCCCTATAGAGATGTCCCTCTTTCAGTTCTTGAGACATAAACCGCTCCTTACTGGCCACGCTTCAAATCGGTTGACGATTGTGCCCATGGTCGCGCTGCGTTGCGCATTCAGGACTTAATCCTTTGAATTCGGCAGTCGTCACGGCAGCTTTCTCTCATGGGAGATAGCCGACACCCGGATTTTTTGTTGCAGCAATACTTGTGCCAGTAATTTTTTCCCATTTGTCCTAGGAAGTCGCGCCAGACGTGTCACGATTGCGAAGAGAGAAATCAAGAAGAGTCGCAACAGCGCGAACAATCCCTGCCTGACGCGGATTAGACGAGGAAAGACTACAACACGCTGGCTAACGGACGAGCAGCACAGGAGATTCGCTTTACGGGGTCTGGTTTGAAACGAGATGCGATAACGAACTCTTGACTTTTCATGACGGATCACGTTGGTAGTTATACTCGGAGACAGGTGATGGAACCGAACTGATGGAGAACATTCTCCAGCAACTGGTGAGTCTGGCAGAAAAAGGCACTGTCGAGCAGCGCTGCGCGGCGCTGCTGGTCATGGGGACTCTCAATTTGCAGAATCCCCGCATATTGAAAACAGTGGCGACGGTACTGGATCATTCCAATCCCGTGCTGAAAGACTACTGCCTGCGTTATCTTGAAGGCGTCGACCCGAAGCCAGCGGTTTCGCTGCTCGTCGCGTTTCTCGATGATCCGGACAAAGAGATACAAGAACGGGTGATTCAGTTGCTGGTCCGAGCGGGTCAGGCAGCCGTTCAGCCGGCGCTGGAACGCGTGCCAGAGGCCTCGCGATTGTGCCAGTTGAATGCGGCTCGCGTTCTCTGCGCTGTGCAGGGAAAGGCGGCGTTGAAAGGATTGCTGCGAATGCTCCTCTCCGGCACGGATGAGTTCAATAAAGCCGTCTGTGATTTGATGATGCCGATGATACGCGAAATGCGCTCCAAAGAACAGGAGTTGCTCTACAATGAGGTTGAAGGGTTTGCCACGAGTCTGGAGGTGACCCAGCAAAGGCCGGCAGTGGTCTCCGCAATCCGTTTGTTGGGACAACTCGGTCGCCCGGAGTCCCGGCGCTGGCTGTTTGGTTTGCTTGGACCTGAGCACCACCCCAGTGTCCGCGCCCATGCGCTGGTCGCATTGCTCCGTTGTCTACGGGAGCAGCAGTTGCGAAAGGACGAATACGCCAGGTTGTTTTCCTTGCTAGAAGAAGCCGAATTCTCGGAGATAACGCGGCTGGCGCTGGAGCTTCTCGATGCCCATCCGCTTCCGGAACAGTTTCAGCCGGTGCTCTCTCGCTTGCTCGAAAGTCCTCATGGGGCCGTGCAGAAGTTTGCCCTGCGCAAGATGGGAGATCTCAGCTCCCCGGCGACGGTGCGCACCCTGATTCAACAATTGGGCGATCCAGACTACAGGTTACGGGATACCGCTGTCCGGTCTCTGCACAAAATTCCGGAGGCTCGCGCCGCGCTGATCAGGGAGCTTTTGGCATGCGATAATCCGAGCAAGGGCTGGACGATTGCCGAGCTTTTGCCCTCCTACGAAGGAAAGTGGAGACGGGACACTTTGGATGCGCTTTGGAAACGACTGCAAGCGGCCATTGCAGACGAAGATCGCATTCAGGCTGCCTTTCTGCACGTGCTCAAGAATGCCAATGCAGATTACGTCTATCAGGAGCTTGCGACCCATGGAGCGCGCCTTGTCGCGGCAAAAAAGTTCAAAGAGGCGATCGCCTTTCTGACATCCCTTAAAGAGTTCCCTGAGTTTAAGCCCGAGGACAAATTCCAGCTCGCTCTGGCGCAGCTTAAACTCCGTCGTCACACGGTAGCCAGCCATCGGGAGGAGCCTGTCCTGGAACTGCTCAGCGATCTTTACCGCGCCTCGACATACCCGCTATTTGAGGCGCTTAAGAAAGAAAAGAAGCTTACCCCCGAGGAGCTTTTTTATCTCGGGTTTAGTTTAGTCGAGCGGCCGGGAGAGGAGCGCGGTTTGGGAAAAAACTTATTGGAGCACCTCGCTGCCCGTTTCCCGCGAACGAAAATTGGTAAGAGCGCAAAGAACAAACTAAAGCTCCTCGGTTAGTCACCTGAGCCCACGCACTTCGTCGCAGCTCAGGTTCGTGCCCGACCCTACCGCGCTGGCCTACCCGTACAACAGTAGGACGTTCGATCCAGGTTGAATTCTGTAGAAGGGATCGTCTATTGTCGATCCGTAAGTTATCGTTCGGTGATCATCAAGAATTATTAAGGGATTTTCATGTCCCGTGAATTGAAACGAACGCCAAAAACTAACCTGAGACGATGGGTAAGGAGATCCATGGATATATCCGCCTTGCTGATGATCGCACTGGCTGGTTTGCTTATGATTGTGGTTTATCTTAAGTCGCCCGATTCGGTAGGCAGGGGGCTGAACTCTTCTTTCATGCTTATCATCGAGATCGCCCCGCGGTTAATTTCTGCGTTCATTATCGCGGGTCTCATTCAAGAAATCGTCCCGCCGGAACTGATCGCCCGATTGATGGGAAAGGAATCCGGCTTCAAGGGAATCGTGCTCGGCACGGTCATCGGCACTTTCACTCCGGGCGGCCCGATGACCAATTTCCCGATTCTTGCTTCACTCTATAAAACCGGAATCGGAATAGGACCGACGGTCTCCTTTCTCACGGCCTGGCTTCTATTCGGCCTTCACCGCATCATTGTGTGGGAGCTTCCTTTTTTAGGAATGAGCGTGGTTGTCGTGCGAGTCGTATCGAGCCTTTTCTTTCCATTTGTGGCTGGAATATTTGCGCAATTTCTGTGGAATAAATTCAACCTTTGAAAACAGCGGTACCTCGAAGGTGAACCGGTGAGTTCCTTAGCGGAATCTGATATTGACGTCTAGCAGGTTGCTGAAAAACTCTGTCGCAGGCTGCTCAAAAAGATCTCAGAGGCAAGGCGCGCGAAAAATCGACGAGCGGAAGCGTACTTAGCGAGTACGTTGTAGCGAGGCGATTGAGCGCAACGAAGCATATGAGTCTTTTTCAGCAGTCTGCTAGAGGCCAGCGGGGGGCTAAGGGAGGCGTTGTGCCCTGGAAGCCGATTTTTAAACCCAAAGATCGCTGGAAGGTGATTCCCAATCTTATCGATTACGAACGGACCAGAGCGGAATTTTCCTGGGACGCAGCGCAACGCGAGCTGGATGGCCTTCCAAATGAAAAAGGACTTAACATCGGCTATGAGGCTGTGGACCGTCACGCCGCTGGCGCGCGCAGAGATCGCCTGGCCCTGCGCTGGCTCGGCAAACAGGGGGAGGTGCGGGATTTTACTTATGGCGACCTGCAAGCTCTAAGCAACCGTTTTGCTAACGTGCTGCGCGGGCTCGGCGTCGGCAAAGGCGACCGGGTTTTCACGCTTGCCGGACGGGTCCCCGAGCTCTACATCACGGCGCTCGGCACGCTCAAAAATGGCAGCGTTTTCTGCCCTTTGTTTTCTGCTTTCGGTCCGGAGCCGATCCGGCAACGGCTTACGATCGGCGAGGGAAAGCTGCTTCTCACCACAGAGTTGCTTTACGACAGACGGCGCATAGCCGAAGTTCGGCAATCGCTGCCGCACTTAAAAACCGTCCTTCTCATTGGAAGCGAGGCGCGCGTCACGGCTTTGCGCGAGACCGAGGATTTCAATCGCCTCATGGCCGATGCCTCTGACCAATTTGAGATCCCAACGACTGGTCCTGAGGACATGGCGCTGCTTCACTTCACCAGCGGGACCACGGGAAAGCCCAAGGGGGCCATCCACGTTCACAAAGCTGTTGTTGCCCATCATATCACCGGAAAATATGCGCTAGACTTTCATCCCGATGATATCTTCTGGTGCACCGCCGATCCGGGCTGGGTGACGGGCACCTCCTACGGCATCATCTCTCCGCTGACACATGGAATTACGAGCGTCGTCGATGAAGCTGACTTTGACGCCGAGCGCTGGTACGGCATTCTGCAAGATCAGAAGGTCACCATCTGGTATACGGCGCCGACCGCGATTCGGATGATGATGAAGTTGGGAACCGATGTGATCCGAAAATATGATCTCAGCCAACTCCGCTTTGCTGCGAGCGTCGGCGATCCGCTCAATCCTGAGGGAGTGGTCTGGGGTGAAGAAGCCTTCGGGCAACCCTTTCACGATAACTGGTGGCAGACCGAAACCGGCGGCATCATGATCGCCAACTACGCGGCCATGGAGATCCGGCCGGGTTCCATGGGCCGGCCTCTTCCAGGAATCGAGGCGGCAATCGTTCATCGGGAAAAGGACGGAACAGTCGAGGTGATCGACACGCCTGGAGTCCAGGGAGAGCTGGCGCTCAGGGCAGGGTGGCCTTCAATGTTTCGCGGCTATCTCCATGAAGAACAGCGCTACAGGAAATCTTTCGCCGAAGGCTGGTATCTCACGGGCGATCTTGCAAAGCGGGATGCAGAGGGCTACTTCTGGTTCGTTGGTCGCGCGGATGACGTCATTAAGTCGGCGGGCCACCTTATTGGTCCCTTTGAAGTGGAAAGCGCGCTCATGGAGCACCCGGCGGTCGCTGAGGCGGGCGTGATCGGCAAACCTGATCCTGTGATCGGAGAGGTTGTCAAAGCTTTCGTTTCCCTCAAGCAGGGATACGAACCCGGCGAAGCGCTGCGCAAGGAACTTCTCGGCTTTGCCCGCACCCGTCTAGGGCCTGCCGTAGCGCCAAGAGAGATCGACTTTCGCTCAAACGTTCCGAAGACGCGCAGCGGCAAAATCATGCGCCGCCTGCTGAAGGCCCGCGAGCTGGGGCTCCCGGAAGGCGATATTTCCACACTGGAGGGCGAAGAATGATCCGAGATACAAGACCGGCCCTGGATCGCGCCCGCACGCTCCACCTGCTGCGAGAGATGCTGCGCATCCGAAGATTCGAAGAAAAATGCGTGGAACTCTATAGCGCAACCAGGATTCGCGGATTTCTCCACCTTTATATCGGCGAGGAGGCGGTGGCGGTCGGTGTCATGCAGGGCCTTCAGCCCGACGATGCCATCGTAGCGACCTACAGGGAACACGGTCACGCGCTCGCCCGCGGCGTCTCCGCCAACGCGATCATGGCGGAGATGTACGGCAAGATCGAAGGATGCAGCCGCGGTCGCGGCGGTTCCATGCACATATTCGATGCTGCCACGCGTTTCTACGGCGGCAACGCCATCGTCGGCGGTGGATTACCTCTGGCTGTCGGCCTGGCCTTAGCCGATAAGATGCTGGGCCGCAGCCGGGTCACTGCCTGCTTCTTCGGTGAAGGCGCCGTCGCTGAAGGTGAGTTTCACGAGTCTTTGAACCTCGCCGCTTTGTGGGACCTTCCCGTCCTGTTCTGTTGCGAAAACAATCTCTACGCAATGGGGACAGCCCTGGGGCGCTCTGAATCAGAAACCGACCTCTGTCTTAAAGCGGCGAGTTTTGAGATTCCGGCCTGGCCGGTAGACGGTATGGACATCATGGCGGTGGAAGCCGCCGCTCAAAAGGCGACTGTCTCCGTGCGCTCGGGTGGGGGTCCGCACTTTCTTGAATTTCGCACCTACCGATTTCGCGCCCATTCGATGTATGACCCCGAACTTTACCGGACCAAGGAAGAAGTCGAAGTCTGGAAAAAGCGCGATCCAATCCCGAATTTTGTCGATTTACTCAAGCAGGAGGATCTGTTGCGTGATGAGGATCTGAAGCAGTTGGAAGTAGAGGTCGAGAGTGAAATCGCTAAGGCGGTCGAGTCTGCCGAAGCCGGGACATGGGAACCGGAGGAGAATCTTACAAGATTCGTTTATTCTGAGGAAACCAAGCGATGAGCGAGGAAGGCAAAACGATCCGGACGACCTACCGGGAAGCGATCAGGGCCGCCCTGCGAGAGGCGCTCCAGCGCGATGAGAGAGTCTTTCTGATGGGGGAAGATGTGGGCCGCTACGGCGGCTGTTTTGCAGTGAGCAAGGGGCTCCTTGATGAGTTTGGCCCGGAGAGAATCCGGGACACTCCGCTTTCGGAAGCAGCTTTCGTTGGAGCCGGAATCGGGGCCGCTATGGGCGGAGTGCGGCCGATCGTAGAGATCATGACCGTAAACTTCAGCCTTCTCGCTCTCGATCAGATCGTAAACAATGCGGCCACGATCCTTCACATGTCAGGGGGACAGTTCAACATCCCCTTAGTCATACGCATGACCACGGGAGCCGGGAGACAGCTTGCCGCGCAGCATTCCCACAGTCTCGAGGGTTGGTACGCCCACATTCCGGGAATCAAAGTGCTCACCCCCGCGACACTGGAGGACGCTCGAGGCATGCTATGGACCGCGCTTGAAGACCCGGATCCCGTGCTGATCTTCGAACACGGATCGCTTTACAATATGGAAGGTGAACTGGCGGTTGATGCGGGCCCCGTCGATATCAGCAAGGCGGCCATTCGGCGACAGGGGAAAGATATTAGCCTGATCACTTACGGCGGCACACTGGGTAAGACGCTTCAAGCCGCCGAAGAAGTTGCTCTTGAGGGAATCAGCGCCGAAGTCTTGGACCTGCGGACACTTAGACCCCTTGATACTGAAGCGATTGTGGGGACCGTCGCCAGGACTCACCGCGCGGTGATTGTTGACGAAGGCTGGCGCAGTGGCAGTATCTCAGCCGAGATCATAGCGCGCATCATGGAAAACACCTTCTATGAGCTTGACGCGCCTGTGGCGCGCGTCTGCAGCGCCGAAGTGCCCATGCCCTACCCAAAGCACCTGGAGGATGCAGCGATTCCACAGGTGCCTGGAATCATTGCGGCAATTCATAAGGTGCTGGGAAGAAATGTCTGAGTTTCGGATGCCTTCACTCGGAGCGGACATGGAGGCGGGTAAGCTCGTCGAGTGGCGCATTCGTCCGGGTGATAGTGTCAGGCGCGGCGATATCGTGGCCGTCGTCGACACAGAAAAGGCTGCCATTGAGATCGAGATATTCGAGAATGGGACGGTCGAGTCTCTCGTTGTAAAACAAGGAGAAAGAGTCCCGGTCGGCGCGGTCCTGGCTTTGATTCGCCCTGAGGCTGCGGCCCGACCCTCAGAAACTGCGGCCGCAAAAGAAGAGCCGCCCGTACGCAAGAAAGAAGAAGCGCCGATTCCGAGAGCGGCTCCGGTCATCTCCCCTGCAGCGATCCCGGCCGCGCGTGGCCCACGCGTCTCACCGCTTGCGCGAAAAAGAGCGGAAGAGCTGGGCGTGGATCTTTCGGACGTAAAAGGGACAGGAGAAGGAGGCGCCATTACCAAGGACGACGTGGAGCGAGCTGCAGCGCAGAAGCCTCGTCCGGCCGCTCTCGGGGCTCCGGAGGAGCGACAGGCTGGTCTTCGTCGGGTGATTGCCGCCGCCATGGCGCGATCCAAGCGCGAGATTCCGCACTACTACCTCGGGACCGACATTGACATGAGCGGCGCCACAGCCTGGCTCGCTACGGAAAATCTCAGGCGATCGGTGACCGACCGTCTGCTCTATTCGGTGCTCCTCATCCGGGCGGTGGCGCTTGCCGTGCGCGAGGTGCCGGAGATGAACGGCTTTTGGAAAGGTGGCGCGTTCAGTCCGAGCGCGGCCGTACACGTGGGGATGGCCATTTCTCTACGACAGGGCGGGCTGGTCGCGCCGGCAATTCACGACGTCGACAAAAAGAGCCTGGATGAGATCATGCGCGACATGCTCGACCTGGTGAAGCGCGCGCGCGCCGGAGTCCTTAGGAGCTCGGAGTTTACGGACCCAACGATCACCATAACCAGCCTCGGAGAGCGGGGAGTTCAAACGATTTTCGGCGTGATCTACCCGCCACAGGTCGCCCTCGTAGGCTTCGGCAAGATCACCGAGCGTCCGTGGGTTGCCGGCGGAATGGTAGGGGGAAAACCGATCATTTCAGCTGGCCTCTCGGCGGATCACCGCGTGAGCGACGGCCATCGTGGCGGCCTTTTTCTCTCGGCAATCGATCGCCTCCTGCAGGAGCCGGAAAATTTATGACATCCGAGCAAATTCGTCAGACCGTGTTGAGCGTCCTTGGCTCGATCGCCCCTGAAGCAGACCTTCAGTCGCTCGATCCTCACGTCAGTCTTCGTGACCAGCTTGACATCGATTCCGTCGATTTTCTAAATTTCGTAATCGGCATCCACAAGGAACTTGGGATTGATATTCCCGAAGCGGATGCGCCCAAGCTCGCGACTATCGACAGTTGCGTGACCTATCTACGATCCAAGAGCGAAGCGCAAGGAGGAAAAAAATGAGAACGGAACTGTGGACCGTTATCACGATGTTGAGCCCACTGGTGCTTCTCGCCGCAAGTGCTGGCGCCCAGGAAAAGCAGTTACGGCAGCTTCGGCTAAACGTCTTTAGGATTGACGCCGCCACCGTCGCCGCCCGGGCGCGCGGGCTCTTCGCTGCAGAGGGATTGGACGTCAGGATAACCGCCACACCCAATTCTACGGAGCAGATGCGCGGCATAAGCAAGGGAACTTTCGACATCGCCTCCTCGGCCTTTGACAATGTTCTGGCCTGGTCTGGCAAAGAGGGCGCTGATATTGTCGCGATAGCGCAGGTCTCGGACAGGACCGTGCTCCCAATCTTTGTGCGACCGGAGATCCGTGATTGGAGCGACCTCAAGGGCAAAAAACTGGCCGTGGATGCCGTCGATACGGCCTTTGCCCTCGTCCTCAGGCGTGTTCTCCTGGCGCACGGGCTCGATATGAACCGTGGCGATTACGCGCTCGTGCCGGTCGGCGCAACGGGTCATAGACTCGAATCGATGACCAAGGGGGAAACCTTCGCCGCCATTCTCAACGCGCCCTTTGACCAGAAAGCCCTGGAGGCCGGTCTGCGTCGAATCGGAGATTCCAAAGACGTCCTGCCGGATTATCCCAACACGATCTTTGCCGTGAACCAGGAATGGGGAAAGAAGAATCGGGAGATTTTGGTAGCCTTCCTGCGCGCCTGGCTCGCTGGAATGCGCTGGGTCAAAGATCCCGCCAATCAGGAGGAAGCAATTAAGCTCGTGGGCGCCGATCTGAAGCTGAATCCCAAAGCGGCTGCGGGAAGCGTGAACGAGCTCTCCACCACCGGCTCGCTCAATCTGCCCGGGCTCGAAAGCGTGCTGAGCCTGCGCACCCAGTTCGGCTTCAAGCTCCTGAAGAGAAATTCACTGGCGTCTTATTACGATGAGTCCTACTACCGCGTAGCGACAGGCAAATAGTCAATGCCAGCATTGATGCCTTGCTTGAACAAGCGTGTATCTACGATAATCCTAGCGCTCATAGAGACGCCTTTTGTCTTTCACGGCATCACCGCCCAAACGGATGAGGCCGGTTAGCTTGTCGGATGAGCTGGCTGGGACTCCGCCGAGCCGAAGCCGAGTTACCGGACGCGGGCGAAGAACCAAGTCGCCGTCTCGGATTTGAATCTCTATAAGATCGCCGGCCCGTAGGCCAAGGCGCTCGCGGATGGCTTTCGGAATGATAATTGCTCCTTCTGTTCGCAGAGCCACGACCGGCGGCCCCTCTCTGCTGATAACCCGCGCCATTGTCTGGTCACCTCCTGATACAAGATACAAGGATATTGCAATCTTGTTACCTTGTCACGGGCACCCGCCGGGGGAGGGCCAACCGAGCCGACTCACAAATCCTCGCTCTGCTGCAAACAGTTCCCCGCGGCCTGCCTACAGCCCATGGGCTCTCAGCAACGCTCCATTGAGCTCATACACCCGCGGGCGAATATCCTCATACACTGCGGAGTTAGCGGCGTTTGTGGGAATCAACAGCCTTGACAAATTCTTCGTAAAAGGAAGATATTGCTCATAGTTTTGTGTTTATAGCGTCGAGAAGCTTGAGGCTAATACACTGCCGGAAGACACGAAGGAGGTCCCCATGAAGTGCGCGGTCTGCGGCGCTAGCATGAATCCGATCAAGACCGACCTGCCGTTTAAGCTGTCGGAAGACCGCATCGTCATCTTCAAGCAACTGCCGGTCTTGCAGTGTGTAGCCTGCCGCGAGTATTTAATTGAGGACGCGGTTATGGCGTGCATTGACACTGTGCTTGGGCAAGCCGACAGTACGGCTGAACTGGAAGTGATCCGATACGCCGCGTAAGAAGCACGTAGAATGCACTACACCCGACTGCGGCGATCTAACGGTTTGGGGCGAAAGCGAGATGTCGCGTTTGGGCCGCCACGGGTGAGCGCCAACATTCAGCATTACTCAGAGTCCTCCAATGCGTACCAAGCGTAATCACTCCGAGACCTTGACTCGGCAACTGCGCGGGTGTCAGGTGTCCCATGTGTCTGTTCCGGACGAACAGCATCTGCTCGTCCACTTCAGCAACGGACTCGTTCTCGCCATCGAGCGCGGTAGTCAGGCCCTCACCGCGTCTGTCGACTCGAGCTGGCCGACCGGTCGGAAGGCAGAGCAGGCTCGTCCTACTCAGCGTCAGCTCGAGTACCTCCGGTTCATCACACGATACATTGGGCGATTCGGCAGAGCGCCAGCAGAATCGGACATTCAGCGGCACTTTCTGGTATCAGCGCCCTCGGTGAACCAGATGATGCAGACCCTCGAACGCCTTGGTTTCATTAGCAGGCAGCGTGGTATTCCACGCTCCATTCGCGTCAACATCACGCTTCCTGACATCATGGGGACAACATCGGGAGCCGCACTGCCCGAGGATCGCGCCCTGACCAATGTAAGACCGGAACAAGGCGCTCCGCCCGATGGCGAGGTTGGGGCGACTCAGGCGAACGTCAGGCGCGTTTCCCGGCGTAGGTTGAGGTAAGCGTTCGGCTGATGAGAGACAATGCCATATGAACACAAACACCATGGCAAGACGCGGCAGTAGACTCAATAGTTGGGCGTGTCAAACCGTGGAGGCAGCGTTGTTGTCTTTTTCCAGTTTTTGCTATTATACCCAGTGACACCTTGCTTCGTGTTTCTCCGGAACATGCATGCCTTTAAAGCTTCATCCGAACGTCTATGCGTCCGGCTCGGTGCCCCAGGGCTGGACGCCAAGCCGAGGTGCCACCCTCAAGTACCCGGTGCGAAACCGTGCTGTACTTCGGGAGCTGCGGCGTTTACGGGTCGGCCTGTGGAAAAAGGTCATCAAGCAGAGAAATGTCGGAGAGGTGCATTACTTTGAGCATGAATCCGGGACTGTTGCTGGTGTTAAATTCTTTTCCAGGGCAGTGACTCCATGAAACAGCGCCATCTATCCCGTATGCTTCTCTCGGAGGTACCCGGCAATCCTCCTCAGCAGTTGGAACTCTTTGCGCTCGTGAATCTGGGCCTTGTACAATCATTGGCAAGCGGGATTCTAAGTCCCGCCGAAGCGGTGGAACGTTTCTACCATTCCGATAATTGCCTCTATGTCCAGAGACATCTTCGGAAAAGGGAGGCCAACGAGATTATGAGTCGTGGGGTCCAGCTACCGGATCTTTTTGAGTGTTTGGCGGCGGAGGAGGCACGGCGCGAGTTTTACCACGAGCTGGAGACGATACGCGCTCTCTGTTTGAAGCTCTTAGGCGACAAACGATCGCGAGGGCTTGCTGACCGCGCAGTGGCATAGGACTCGAAGCAACCGTTCGCCTAACAAACGGGTGGAGACGGGCGCGGTAAACAATCGCGCCGCTCACGCTTGGACGTTAGATGCAACGAGTTGCAATTCCGATGAAGACAATCTATCGACTCGACCTCTCAGCCCAAAAGCGTAAGTTGACCGCGCAAGTGAATGCCGCGATGGGAGCGGATCGTGCCGACGGCTACGTTATCTGGGACGATCAGAACTACCCAGATCACCCCAACCCTCTCTATCGAAAGAAGGCCTATCACATAAACGTGGCGTGCGGTGGAGTGGAAGAAGTCAGCCCCAACCACATTCTGAACCTGATGGAGCAACCGGACTGTAAACACCTCATCTGGATCTCGCGTGACATCGGGGAGGCAGAGCCTATTCGTACGGTCTGGGTATATGCTCACGAGATGACGCATCTTGTGCAGGATCTAGACGTTCCGCTCCTTTCAAGCCTGACGAACTTTCTCAGGCTGGCTTATCCCCGAGTTGAACCTCCTAAACGTCAGATAGATATTCCAGGTGAGTTCGATGCAGAACTTACCGCCAGGGAGCTTGTTGTTAAGTTGTTTGGCCGCAACGAGTACCAGGCGTACGTCAACCGGCAGGTTCAGGAGTGTACGGAAGGAGGGGTGTATTTTCGGCGTTTCGAGGCTGTGCGGTTTCTTCCTTCTGTTCCTCGGATTCGTCGCTCAAGCGGTTGCGGTCGTCATCTATGTTTCGTCCGCCCAATCAATGGTTAAGTAGCTTTCCACGAAGAAAGGAGAGTCGCTATGGCGGTAATTATCGGAATTCTGGCGCAGCTGAGCCTCACGCTGTTCGGGATTACGAGCACGGCCCGTTCGGAGGTAATCCATGCTGCCGAGACAGGGCGCGGCGAGTACGAAAGGGGCGTGTTTACCCCGGGCAAGCCCGAGTTTCGCTACCGCTTCGATGTCGATACGAAAACAGGCAAAGCAAAATTGACCGAGCTTATTCGCCTAAAAAACAATGAGATTATCCAACTGGCAGTAGATTACGTCATTATCGCTGCAGAAGACGGCACAGATTTGAGCAGCCTCCTCACAAGTCCCACTAGGAGAAAGCAAAAAATTCTCACGCTTGTTGGTAAGCCTGGTTCTCTGGCGACAGAAATAATTCTGCTTGGAGAGGATTTCTTTGAGTATTGTAAGGCTACCTCAGGAAGATTCTATCTAGCGACCGGTACTGTGAGACGGGCCGTATCAGTTGAAGAGGATACCTCTCGACAATTCCAGCAACGGTAAACGAAAGAGGGTCTGAGACTCCCGCTACCCCTCCTACCGGCTTGCGGTAGTTTATCCCAGCCCTTGAGTCGTACAGGAAAACCCCCAACAACTCTCGCTGTGGGTCTCTTCCCACAAGGGAGCCAGTCATCCGTTTCACTGTCGTTGGCTTTTCCCTTTACAACATCTATCCCTGATGCCTATGAGCAAAGAGATTTAGACAGCCGAATACCGCTTGTGGTATAAGCGCTATGCACTAAATCAACACGACACGCCTCGGAACCGGCCATGGGTCGTAGCGGAAGGAAAGAGCCACTGCGGGAGGTGAGTTTTGACGTGCCGACCATCATGCGCGAAGTGGACTACATCGTGGGCCGCACCTTGGAACAGGACTCCCGTGTCGTGACGTTTGGACCTCTGGTTTTTTTCTCTACCCAAACAGGAGATGCCTGGGTGCTGGACCCTGCCGACAGCTTTGGGACTTGTCTTGCCCGGGGCGGTTCACGCTTGCCCTTTCGGGTGAAGGACCAACGTGACCGTGTGGAGCTTCAGTGGGGCGGCGCGTATTTCATTGAAAGAAACAGCTTCAACTTCGTGGACCACAAATCGGGGCGGATTACCACGGTCGATGGTTACCCGGTCCGAGAGATAGCTCGCGCCGCCTCCAGGGTTACGGGGGCCCCAAAAGTCGATCTATAGTGACGGTTATAAATAGGTTTACATACCCCTCACCCTAGCCCTCTCCCGCAAGGACCCGCAAGGGGAGAGGGAACCTAAGAAATCTCCCCGCCCTTGACGAGAGAGGATTGGTGAGAGCGATTTATGTCAACATATTTATTCCTTTCACTATAATATTCGGTGCCCCGGCGCCGTTTCCGAGAGTGCCTTTGGTGCCGTAACTTTTCGGCGGCTGATGAGCCTGAACGTTAAGGCTGTAGAAAAGCACAGCTTTACACTCCCCCTAGGAGCAGTTAAATTTGCGCCTGGCAGCTTAGTCCAACCTGCCGGAGACGAAGCTGGATGTTATCTCAAGGTGTGGCGAGCCTGATTTAAAGGAAGTTGCCTCCGCTGATTCATTTGGCCAAACCGAAAGATCAACGTTCAGAGCAACCACTTTGCTTGTAGAGGTCTGGCACTACAACTGCGGCGAGGGCAGGTTCAATAAGAGTCTATTTTTCGAGGGCGGCACGCTCGCATTGGTGAAAAATACCGGCAATTATGGAAACGGCCCAGAGAGATGTAACTAAGCGGGCAAGACCGCAGGAGTGAAATATCAAATGTCGTCCCCTGAATCAAAAACCTACAAGAACCTCCGCATCGATCACGTCGGAAGCTTGGTCCGGCCCGCAGGACTGCGAGAGGCTTTCGCAAAGTGCGATACGGGATTGACACTGGAAGCGGAGCTGCGCGAGGCTCAGGATCAAGCGATCCGCCGCGTCGTGGCCGAGCAGGAGCGGCACGGCCTGCTCGCTGTCAACGACGGCGAATTTCGACGGCGCAATTTCCAGGAGAGCTTTTCCGCGTCGGTAAGCGGTTTTGATGAGCCGAAAGACGCCCGGCTTTATTATCACCGGCGGCAAAAACCGACGGATCCGATGCAACGCAACGAGCAGGATTTCGATGCGCCGGGGCCAGCCATCCTGACGCGCCGGCCGGTCGTCGCGCGTCTTCAGTTGGTGCGAAATGAGCCCCTCGAAGAAGTGATGTTTGTCCAGAGCATTGCCACGCGGCCGGTCAAAGTGACGCTCATCGGTCCAGATCGGATTTCGCAGCGTTTCGCCTGGGAGAGATCGCGGCCTATTTACGCCGATCTCGATGAATTTGTCGACGACGTGGTCGCCATAGAGCGTCGAATCATCAGCGAGCTGATTCAGGCCGGCTGCCGCTACATTCAGATCGATGCTCCGAGTTATACCGCTTACGTGGACCAGGTCTCTTTGGAGCGGATGCGCGCCCGGGGTGAGGATCCCACAAAAAATCTGGCACGTGCCATTAAAGCGGATAATGCCGTCATCGCGGGATTTTCCGGCGTGACCTTTGGGATTCACATATGCCGGGGCAATGCGCGCACCGTGGATCCCACGACGGGAAAACTCATGCCTCAGTGGAAACGGGAAGGAAGCTATGAAGCGATCGCCGAGCGCCTGTTTCAGACTCTTAACCACGACCGTTTTCTCCTGGAATACGATAGCCCGCGCGCCGGCGGTTTTGAGCCCCTGCGCTTCGTGCCGAAGGACAAGTTCGTCGCGCTCGGGCTAATAACCACAAAGGAGTCCAGGCTGGAGACGGTGGATGAGCTTAAACGGCGGATCGATGAAGCCTCACGTTACCTCTCAACGGATCAGATCGGAATCAGCCCGCAGCGCGGTTTCGGAGGGCTGGCAAACAATAGCATGAGCGAAGATGAACAGTGGCGCAAGATCGACCGTATGGCGGAGGCCGCAGATCATATCTGGCGATAGAGCGGGATGCTTCTCGGGTTGCGCGGCACGAGAGCGCTCAGCGCGCGCTGAAACGAGTGCCGCCGGCGCGATAAATTCATCGTCCTGTAGCCTTTAGAAACCCGGCAAAAAAACCCTCCTTTTCCAGCTCGTTGATGACGCTCTCATCAAAATACTGTTCGGGATCGGCGCTCGCTGCTGCCTTGAGGCTTCGCTGGGGAATGAGAGAAAGAGCGTTGCGTAAGCCTTCGCGGTCGAGGCGCGGAGGAAAGGAAAATTTCGTCGCAAAATAGTTGCAGGTCTCCTCGACGACTTTGGTGTCCGTCTGCCTCAGCCTCTTTGCATAAACTTTCATAGCTTTGTCTTTGTTTGTTCTCAGCTCATAAATACCCTCCGTGTAGGCCCGCATAAATCGCTTAACCGTCTCCCGGTTTTTTTGCAAAAAGGAGCGCCGCGTCCCGATGATGATTTGCGGGAATGCAGCTTTCATCTCGCCTAAATGAGCCAGCGTGCTCATCCCCAATTCCGCCGCCTTAAGCGTTTCTGGAGGCGAAAGGATCGTTGCATCGAGCGCGCCGTTTGCTACAGCAACGAGCCGAACAGCCGCCTCACCGGCAGGCATGAGCGTAACCGATTGGCGCGGGATGCCCCATTCTTTCAACGCGAGGACGACCGCCAATTCATTGCTGCCGCCAAAATTCACGATGCCTATCTTCTTTCCTTGTAGATCAGAAGGTTTGCGGATCTCCTTCTGCGCGACGATACTATAAGGGAATTTATTGAGAGCGGTAGCCACCATGACAACGTCCGCGCCTCCCACGACCGCGGAAATCACGGCAGGGGCTCCTCCCTGCTGAAAGTGGATAGCCCCCGACAGTAGAGCCTGGATGCTGCGGGAACCGCCGGGTATCATCAGAACCTCCGCATTGAGGCCATGCTTCTCAAAGAGTTCGAGATCCTTAGCTGCCCAGATCGGCGCTTGGAAGCCTCCGAAGCCAGCATAGCTGATCATAATTTGCTCCTGCGCCAGTGCCTCCCCGTAAAGCGCGCTGAAGGCTAAAAGCGTCGCAAGAATAAATTGTGAACATGTCCTCGACACCTGTCACGCTCCTTTCTTAAGGCAGCTGTTGTCGTTGTTAGCTGATTTCGCCCAGCGGCCGCCCTTTGAATTGGAACAGCTCCTCCGGTGATATGCGCCGGCTGACGATTCCCTGATTGAACGCATAGGCAATCAGAGCCTTGAGCTCCTTACGGTTTGCCTCCACACCGGCCGGCCAGGGATAAGGCCCCAACGACTTTTCCTGCTCTGACCAACTCAGTGCCGGCCAGAGGACGCTTTTTCCGTTCGTCGAGCGCCGCCGTTCCAAAAATCCATCCAACGCCGCCTGAACCGCATGCGAAATCAGTTTTCCGATTCCTGGATGCGCTCCGAGCAAGTCATTCTTGATAACCATCACGTGCATAATCGGAAACAGACCCGTCCGAGCGCGATACTCCTGCTCGACCGTAACGTAGTCGGCGAAAAGCCTGCGGACGCCCTGAATCTCGTCGGGTAAAAGCTCAGGCGGCCTCGGCAACATCATCGCCGCAATCTCGCCCGTTGCCAGCATCTGATCCAGAGATTGTCCCTCAGGTTTTCGGCTGAAGCGCGCCCATACTGGCCCGTGCTTTTCTTCCTGGATTTCTCGCACCCATTCGATCGATGTCAACTCCAGACTGTACTCCTGCTGGAGAAGCCCCCGCTGCCATACCCCCGCCGTGTTGACCCAACTCTGGATGCCGATCCGTTTACCCGCAAGCTGCTTCGGCTCGTCGACTCCAGATTTTTTTGAGACCCAAATGTCACGGTGTCTAAACACCCGGTGAGGAAAAATCGGGATCGCGGTGAACGGCAGGCCCTGCTCAAAACCATGGAGATAGTCGACGAGGGAATACTCACAGATATCATAGGCCAAGGATTGCGCCATCGTCCTGTGCCGTTGCCGGGGATGGACCCGTTGAATCTCGATCTCCAGCCCGTCAAAACTGGCAGTGCCTTCCTCAAGGAGCGCCAATTCCGGCGCATCGCACGCCATCACGAGTTGATTTGAAGCCATTTCTCCTCCTTCGTTCTCTCTCTCTGAGCCGGTTGTGAATTATCGCAAAGCGGGGGCAATGTCCATCTCGCACCTCGAATTTGGCAGTTTGACAGAATAACGGGCCATCGGATACGGTGAATGCCACCCAAAGCACAAGCACCGTTGGATTGTCGAACGACTTTCGGAGGAATATCGATGAATTTTTCTTTCTCCCGAACCAATGAAAGCCGTGACCGAAGGGGCAGACCTGTAGGCCGCAGACGCAGGACCGTGCAGATCCAGGGAGCCATAGATCGGGCAATAATCGAGTCGGAGCCTCGAGGTATGGACCCATCGGCTGCGGCCGGAAGGCCTGCCCCTGAGCGAACTCCCCCACCACCTCATGATGCCCTTTCCGGAGAAAAACCTGGGTTCCCGCGTTCGCGGGAACGACGGGGGTAGAGAGCTGCGTTTTGAAACACCGAAGGGTACTTTCGGGAGAATAGTCATGTATCGCGTTTGCGTGGATGTGGGCGGAACGTTCACCGACGGTCTCGTGTTGGACGAGATGGGAGAGCTCAGGCAATTCAAGTCGGCAACCACGCCGCAGGATCCCTCCCTGGGATTTCTCGCCTGCCTGGAAAAAGCAGCCGGATATTATCACCGTTCGCTCGCGAGCTTTCTTGCTGACGTGGACCTTCTCATTCACGGGACAACCCTCGCCACCAACACTTTGATCAACGAAAACGGCGCTAAAACAGGTCTGATCACGACGGAGGGATTCCGCGACATCATCGAGATTCGCAGGGGGTACAAGAACATCCGCGCTTCGATGTATAACGTCTTCGTTCCTCCCTATAAGCCGCTGGTGCCGCGGCGCCATCGACTCGAAGTCCGGGAGCGCGTTTTGGACTCGGGAGAGAGGTTGACGGCCCTCATCGAAGAAGACGTGCGGGCGGCAACATCGAAGCTCAAGGAAGCGGGAATGGAGTCCCTGGCCATCTGCTTTCTCCATTCGTATGTCAATCCTGAGCACGAGCGGCGGGCTGCCGGAATTGCGAGAACTCTTTTCGACGGCGGCTATGTGACGTCATCCCATGAGATCCTCCCTGTCTGGAGGGAGTTCGAGCGATTCTCCACGACAGTCGTCTCCGCTTACGTGGGTCCCGTCGTGGAGCGATATTTGAGGGCTCTGGTCAACCGGCTGCAAGAGTCGGGCTTTAAGAAAAATCTCTTGCTGATGCTCTCCAGCGGGCTTGTCGAAACAGTGGAGCACTGCAGCCCGCGCGCCGTCTTGCTGATCGGTTCGGGGCCCGCCGCCGCTCCCGCCGGAGCCGCCTATCTCGGCCGGTCTGTAGGCCACCAAAATCTCCTGTCCATCGATATGGGCGGCACCTCGCTGGATGTGTGCCTGATCCGCAACGGCGAGATCCCCACGAGCACGGAGAACTGGGTCGGCGAGGAGCGAGTGGCCACGAAGATGGTGGACATCCATTCTGCGGGGGCAGGCGGCGGTTCGATTGCCTGGATCGATTCTCTCGGTCTTCTGCGAGTCGGTCCCCATTCCGCCGGGGCGGAACCCGGTCCCGCCTGCTACGCCAAAGGCGGCAAAGATCCGACCGTCACGGACGCCGACCTCCTCCTCGGCTACGTGCCCGCTGACTATTTTCTCGGCGGCGAGATTGAGCTTTCTTCCCAAAGCGCGGAAGAAGCCATGAAAAAAGTAGCTGAGCCCTTGGGCATGACAACCACACAGGCGGCGCAGGCCATTTTTACGGCTGTCAACTCCTTTATGGCCGATCAGATCACCGAAGTCTCAACCAAGCGGGGCTATGATGTCCGCGACTTTGCTCTCGTGGTCGGAGGAGGCGCCGGCCCGGTGCACGCCGCCGCCATTGCCGACCTCCTGGGTATTCCGTCGGTCGTCATTCCGTCAGTCGCCGCCACCTATTCAGCCTTCGGAATGTTCGCCATGGACGTCGGGCGAAACTACGCCCGTTCTTACATCTGCGGCGCAAAAAATATCGATATAGAAAAAGTGAACCGGCTTTACCGGGAAATGGAAGCCGAAGCGTTGGAAGGATTCCGATTCAGTGGCATTGCCGCAGAGCAGGTGATTTTTTCCCGCACCGCCGAAATGCGCTATGGCGGACAGTTCCACGAAGTTGAGGTCGAGCTCAGTGGCGCCACTTTTACCGCGGGGGAGCTTGAAACCACACTGGCCGAATTTCACAAACAGCACGAAAAACTCTACACGTTCAATATGCCCTGGAAGTCTGTCGAGTTCCTCACCTTCAGACTCCGGGCTTCGGCAGCCAGGGCTCCTTTTCACTTGCGCCAGATCGACCCGGCGGGGCCGGACAGCGCGGTCGCGCTCAAAAGACACCGGCCCTGCTGGTTCGAAGGACATGAGGTGGACACGCCCGTGTACGATGGCAGCCGGCTTCGTGCAGGCTGCCGGTTCGAGGGCCCGGCTATCATCGAAGAAGTCACGACCACGGTCCTCGTGCCTCGGAGTTTTCGCTGCACCGTAGACCAGTGGAAAAATTACCTTCTGACCCGCGTGGAGGAATAACCATGATTCGCCTGGCATCACCCTGCAGGATGGAAGCCTCCGCCCGCTCTCCGAGCCCGCGCAATGGGTCAGTGTTTATTCCAACCGCTGGTAACCTGCCTGCCGGCAGGCAGGTCGGATGTGCAGGCTCTCCGAATGGGCAGCAGCTTTCACCTCTCAGATTTCAAATTTGCGATTTGAGATTTGCAATCTGCTATCCCGTAGGGCTTGGCCGCGGCCCGGAACCTTGCGCCCGGAGGCTGCGCGGCTTTCGGAGGAATGTTCATGAATAAAGGCAGCGTGGACGCGATCACTCTCTCGACGGTCTGGCATACGTTCCAGAGCACCTGCCGCGAGATGCGCCACGTGCTGGATCGGACGGCGCAGAACTATCTCATGGCCCAGCTCCATGATGTCGCTGCCGGCATCTGGGACGCTCAGGCTCGGACGCTCGCGGTTCCCGCCGGCCCGACATCCCAGCTCTTAGGCCAGAAATTCTCGGTTCGCTACATCCTGGACAAGTTCGGCGACAATCTTTACCCGGGAGACGTCATCCTCAACAACGATCCGTATCACGGCTACTGCAATCACCTGCCCGATTGGGGCTTCTTTCGTCCGATTTTTTACAAGGACGAGCTTTTGTTTTTCACTTTGGCTCGCGGCCACCAAATGGACACCGGCGGCTCTTATCCGGGAGCTTATTTTCCGGACGGCTACGATATTCACGCCGAGGGCTTGTGCATTCCGCCGATCAAAGTCTTTGAAAAGGGCATCGAGCGAAAAGATGTCTTCGAGCTGGTGTGGAACAACGTCCGATGGCCGGAAGCGGTGCGGGTCGACAACTACGCGCTCATCGCCGCCACTCAGATCTGCGAGAATCGACTTTTGGCTCTGGTCAAACGATACGGCAGAGATACGGTCTTGGATTGTGTCGAGGAAATGTTGAGCCGGACGGAGCGAGCCATCCGCGCGCAGATCGCCGAAGTTCCCGATGGAACCTACCATGGTGAATCCGCTTCCGACGATGACGGAACGGAGCACGATGTCCCGGTGTGGGTGCGCTGCGAAGTCACCGTTCGAGACGACGAGATGACGATCGATTTCTCCAGGAGCGAAAAACAGCGAAAGGGATTCGTCAACAACACGCTTCCTTCAACCTACAGCAGGGCCATCGCCGGGAGTTTTCTGTTTTTCGATTCGTCCCTCGCCGATTTTCATAATGAAGGAAGTATGAAGCCGGTTAAAGTCGTGGCTCCGGAGGGAAGCGTCGTAAACGCGAAATACCCCGCAACGGTCGGCGGCTCTCCTGTGAGCGTGGGCGCCCAAATTCTCGAAGCGACCGTCATGGCCCTTTCTCGGGCGATGCCACACAAGGCGATCGCTTGCTGGGGGCGGCATCGCGGTCATTATATCTTCGGCACCGACCCGCGAAACGGAGAACGCTACGTGCAGACGACCTTTGACTCTGACGGGGGCGCCGGAGCGGTTTGGGGGTATGACGGCTATGAGGGCGCCTGTACTTTTCCCACTTTGGGGTCCGTGCAAAGAGGAAACGTAGAAGAAGTAGAAATCCGATTTCCATGGCGGATCGTTCGCTACCATATGGTTAAGGACCTCTCCGGAGCAGGCAAATGGCGTGGCGGGTCCGGGATGCACTGGGAAGCATTAAACGTGGGAAGTGACGGCGGGATGGCTACCGGCAGCTCTGATGGTGACCAGACGCAACCTCCGGCGGCAGCCGGTGGAATGCCGGGGCCGCTGTGCAAGGCTTATCTCGAAAGAGACGGCGAGCGGATTGTCGTCAAGCCCCACCGGATGTATCAGATCCGTACCGGCGATCTTTTGGTGAAAACCAGCGGCGGCGGTTCGGGTGTGGGAAACCCGCGGGAGCGAGATCCTGAAAAAGTGCTGAACGACGTTATCGACGAGTTCATCAGCCTGGACGTTGCTGAGAAAATCTATCGTGTTGCCATTGATCCGAACACGATGGAAATAGATTGGGACAAAACGCGGGCATTAAGAGACGACCCGAAAAGGAGTCCGTTAGATGAAACGGATTTGCTTTGAGCGTCTCGTCGTCCATCTCGCGGGCTTGATGCTCGCAGTGGTTCCGGTCAAGGCGGCAGAACAGAGGAGCGCCACATTGGCCACTCATGCCGTCGGAAGCCTGTACAACGCCTTGGGAACAGGCATTGCGACCGTTATCAGCCGCCATACGCCGATGACGGTCCGGGTTCAGCCCTTTGCGGGACCTCCCGCCTGGCTTCCGTCAATGAATACAGGGGAGACAGACATGGGAGTTCTCACCAGCGCCGATGCGGTGATCTCCTACAAAGGCATCATTCTCTATAAGAAGTCTTATAACAATACCCGTCTTTTAATCGTCGGAGGCGTTCTCCAACTTTCCTTTTACGTTCCGAAGAACTCACCGATCGAGACGGTCGCTCACCTGAAGGGCAAGCGGATTCCGGCGGATTATCGCGCGACGCCAATCGTGAGGCTTAGCAGCACCGCCGCACTCGCGACCGGCGGCCTTACCTACAATGACATCGTGAAAGTGCCGGTATCCGATTTGCAGGCCGGCGCTCAGGCTTTCATGGAGGGTAGAACCGATGCCGGCTGGCACTCTCTCGGCAGCCCGGCTGTCGAGGAAGCCAACGCCAGAAAAGGAGGCGTGAAGTTCGTATCAGTAATATCCACCCCCGAAGGCGAGAAGAGAATGGCGGATGTTTATCCGGGGAGCTATCCGAGTATTGTCAAGGCAGGCTCGGCAACCGGCATCGTGAAGGACACTGCGGTTCTAACCAATGACATCTACCTGGTGGCCTCCAAAGATCTCAGCGAGGAAGCGGCTCATGACGCAGTACGAGCCCTATGGGAGTTCAACCAAGAACTCGGGGCGGCATACCCGGCTCTCAAGGCCTGGCGGCGCGAGCGTATGGTCGCCCAAAATGCCGTGATACCCTATCACCCTGGGGCCGTGAAGTTCTTCAAGGAAAAGCAGATATGGAACAAGGAGATGGAGGCTATCCAGACAAAGCTCTTGACCCGATAGGGAACGACTCGCAACCAGATCAGTTATCGAAGCTCGAAGGGCTACCTCGCCTGAGAAAGCTGAAGCATCCGGGGATGCGGCTGTTTCAGCGCTCGATGCTTTGGTGTATTCCGCTTTTTGTTCTTTTCTTTAATTTCGACGTTCCTTCCCGTCTGGGGCTCGCCATCCTCCAGGAGCAGTACCTCGGAGTCGTTCTCATTCTGGTATTGAGCTCCATTTTCCTCTCTAAACCCGCCCACCCCAGCGCTTCTAGAAAAAGAGCGCCATGGTATGACGTTCTGCTGGCTCTACTAAGCGTTGGGGTCGGCAGCTATCTGGTTCTGTTTTATCCCCAGATGGTGAATGAGCTGGGAGAACTGACCGCAGATAAAATCATCCTGGGAACGATCGCCATCCTCCTCGTCATGGAGGCTTGCCGGAGGATGAGCGGCTGGGTGCTGGTTATCCTTGCCGCCCTGCTGATTTTCTACGCCCGTTACGCCTATCTGTTTCCTGGTCTTCTGAATGCCAAGGGAATTTCGTGGTCGAAGTTGGCGGTCCATCTTTTTGTTGACCCCAATTCCCTGCTGGGAATTCCGTTGGCCATTGCGGCCACCACTGTGGCTTCGTTTATCGTCTTCGGCCAGTTCCTCTACGCGTCAGGCGGCGGTGATTTCTTTACGGAAGTGGCGATGGCTCTCATGGGAAGGTTCCGCGGCGGAGCGGCGAAGATTTCCGTCCTCGCGAGCGCCCTCTTCGGAACGATCTCCGGGAGTCCGGTGGCGAACGTTGTTGTCGATGGCGCCATCACGATCCCCATGATGGTGCGCGCGGGATACAAGCCCCACGTGGCCGCGGCCGTGGAATCCGTCGCTTCCAACGGCGGGCAGCTCATGCCTCCAGTCATGGGAGCTGCGGCTTTCGTCATGGCGGAGTTTCTCGGCATGCCTTATTCGCAGGTGGCTTTGGCCGCCGCCATCCCCGCCATTCTTTATTACCTGGCTCTCTTTGTCCAGGTTGACCTCGAGGCGGGAAAAACGGGAATCAACCGTATCTTACCTGCGAATATCCCTCATTTGGGGAAAGTTTTAGCCAGGGGATGGATTTTTATTATTCCGATGGCGCTGATCATTTACATCCTGTTCATTCTGAATCTAAGCGCCGCCAAGGCGGGTTTCTACGCCGCCGGGGTTGCTTTGCTGGTTACTTTTTTTCGCCCCGAGGCGCGCATCAACCTCAAGAAGTTCATGTGGATTCTCGAAGATTCAGGGCTGGCGATGCTGGAGGTCGTGATCGTCTGTGCAGTTGCGGGAATCGTCATAGGGGTGCTCACGTTGACCGGGCTTCCCTTCGTCTTTACACTTTTCGTCGAACGATTCGGCCCGGACAATATCTTTTTTATCCTTGTGGTGACGGGGTTAATCGCTCTGGTTCTTGGCATGGGAATGCCGACCACCGCGGTTTACGTCATCGTCGCTTTGACGCTGGCGCCAGCCCTGACCAAGCTCGGAATTCTTCCCCTGGCGGCTCATCTCTTTGTTTTCTACTGGGCGATGCTCTCCATGATTACGCCACCAATTTGTATCGCAGCTTATGCGGGAGCCGCGATAGCGGGCACAAGTCCCATGCGCACCGGATACGCCTGCATGCGATTGGCTATCATTGCTTATGTGGTTCCGTTTGTCTTTGTCTTTGACCCGCTGCTCCTTCTTCAAGGGCCTCCGTCGCTGGTGATCCTGGCCGTGGGAACCGCAGCCGTCGGGACGATAGCGATCGGCATTGCCATGGTCGGCTATTTTGTCCGCCCGGTACATTGGATCAAGCGTATGTCGCTGCTTTGCGGCGGCATCGCTCTCTTAGTCCCTCCGGGGGGGACGGTCTCTTTTAGCTGGGCGATCAATGCGTTCGGCGGCCTCACCTGCTTTGCGATTGTTCTTCATGAGTGGGGCCGCCGGAAACAAAAAGTCGCCCCAGTAGATTCTGTGGCGGTGGTTGAGCAAAGATGAGATTCCGTTTGCTTGCAAGAGTCACTGAAGGCCGCTAATATCGCGCTCACAAACATTCAGGAGGAAAGACTCCTCTTCTTTCGCAATGCGGCTATTTTTCTGTTACTTGCCTTCCATGCTTCCGCAAATGCAGAAGAGATCCGGATTCCTGCCTGCGCGGGAATGACCATGAATTGTTTCACCCTGAAGCATGAAAGCCGCACACGAGCCCAAGGGGCGGGAGGAAGAGGGCCGCGGACGTCCGATGAGCCCGGTTCGACTCATGGCACCTGCCCATCGGCCGCGGCCCGAAGCCTTTCGCCCCGAGGCTCGCTTTCGGGGGAATGACGACAAACCGGGGCACCGATGTTCTCATCGATACTCCCAGACAGAAGATTTGGCGGGTTAGGAGGTTTTGCGATGCGACTTAAAGATCAAGTAGCGATCGTTACCGGCGCGGCCCAGGGGATCGGCGCGGCTTATGCACGGGGTCTTGCCAGAGAAGGCGCGGCCGTCGCTGTCGTGGATATCCTGGATCCAAATCCGGTCGCTAAAGAGATCGTTGACAGCGATGGCAGAGCGCTCCCCATGGTCGTGGATGTCTCTGACGAAAAGCAAACTCAGGAGATGGCGCGAAAAGTCAAAGAGACCTTCGGCCGCATCGACATTCTCGTCAACAACGCCGCGGTTTACGGCACGATCGTGCGGAAGCCGTTCGAAGAAATCAACGTAGAAGAGTGGGACAAGGTCATGGCCGTGAATGTCCGCGGCATTTTTCTCTGCGTTAAGTCGGTAACGCCCTACATGAAAGCGCAAAAGCGGGGAAAAATCATCAACGTCACCTCCAGCACTTTCTTCAAAGGCAACGCCAACTTTCTCCATTACGTAAGCTCCAAAGGCGCCGTCGTCGCCATGACCCGTTCGCTGGCCCGCGAGCTAGGCAGCCACAACATTAACGTCAACGCCATCGCCCCCGGGCAAACCATGAGCGAAGCGAATTTAGCGCGGGGCGAGGGTACGGATGCTCATTCGACACAAAGTCGCCTGCTCAAAGGGAGGCGGTTATTTCCCGAGCATCTGGTGGGGACAATTATCTATTTGAGCTCTTCGGATAGCGATATGATGACAGGGCAGGTTCTTCTGGTGGACGGCGGGACGGCTTTCCACTGACCTCTCTCGGGCGCGAATTTAAACGCAGAAATGCAGATGATCCCACGGCGTGGACTTTTCAGCGACTAGACTCGCCCGACTTTCCCTCGGTCACTCGCACGAGTGTCATGGCCGTCCGCCGGCCGAGAATGCCATCTTCGGAAAGCCCGGTCTTGCGCTGGAAGCGCCGCACCGCGCGCTCGAATCGGTCGTCATAACTGGTAGGAATCGGATGTCTCAAATGCCCCAACTCGCGCAGCCGCGCCCCAAGCAGGGTAATTAAGCGCCGGCTCCACTCGTTCGCCGGGATTTCAGACCAGCCGTCCGGATTGCGCCAAATAATCCAGGCCGACTGCGCCCTGCGGGAGTCCAACTCCGCCAGGGCAAGCGTGGACTCTTGTCCGTCCGCCGACAAAAGACGCAGGCGCTCGCCTTCGAGCCGAACCAGATATTTCTGAGGCTCGTTCTTCCACTTCAGGATTGCCGGCAGCCCAATCGCCTTGAGATCAGACCAGGGGGGGGATACCAGGAAATCCGCCTCAAGCCCATGGCGAGCGGCGATTAGGCGGAAATCCAGCGAGCCTTCAGGGTTGCTGGGCCAGCCCGCGCTCTCTTCCCTGGAGATTCCTTTCACCCTCCAAAGCTCGAGCAGTTTTCTTAGGAGCGCCCTCTCGCTCGCCTCTGTCACTTTTGAGAGATCGGGTTCCGCCTGCGACTGAGCTTCACGCAAAGTCAAAACCGGCTTTGCGTGAACGGCCGAAACCGTGGCGGCTGGAGGCGCAGGATAGATGAGCCGGCCAATCCATTCGCCGCCACCATTGCGCGCGAAGAGGGCGACCCCGCCCAAGAGCGTCGCGGCAAGACCGGCGGCTGCAACCGATGGCCTGATGAAGAAACTTGACGGCCGAGGAGTTCCGCCTCCCAGGCTCTGGATCGCTGCATCCGCGATCGAGCCGCTGATGTTGGGCGCACCGGCGGCAAAGCCCATCGATAACGCGCGGTCACATGCCAGGTTGATCAGCCGCGGGAAGCCTTTCGAATAGACCCAGATTTTTTTCACTGCGGCCCGGGTGAACGGCGAGTTTCCCGCTTGGCCCGCGCGGTGTATCCGATGTTCTATATAGGATTGGCACTCGCTGTAGGAAAAGGGCCTGAGATAACATCGGACTCCAACCCGCTGATTCAGTTGCCGCAACTCGTGTCGCTGAAGCCTTTCCTCCATCTCCGTCTGAGCAACAAGCACGATTTGCAGAAGCTTGCGGGTGGGGGTTTGAATATTCGAAAGAATGCGGATTTGTTCCAGAAGCGTGACAGAGAGGCGCTGCGCTTCGTCCATCAAAACGACAACGCATTCTCCGCGTCCTCCACATTCCAGCAGATATTTTTCCAAAGCCCGCATCAGAAAAGCGTAAGTCAGCCGCTCCGTAACAATTCCAAGGTCTTCGGCGATGGCTCGAAGAAGGCCAACCACTGTCAGATGAGGATCCAGAACGAGGGCGGTCTTGTATTTCGGCGCAAGGACCTCCAGGAGCGTGTAGCAAAGGGTGGTTTTGCCCGTACCGACCTCGCCGATAATGGTGATGACCCCTTTTTGGGTTTCCAATCCGTGCAGCACGGACTGGAGCGTGTCCTGATGCTGGCGGCTCTGAAAAAGAAAGCGAGGATCGGGAGTGAGGGCAAAAGGAGTTTCTGTCAGATTATAGAAACGTTCGTACGGCTGCAGCGTCATTTTCCTATTGAGAAAAACCGCGGCGCCGGTTTGGATTCCAGACGAGACTTGGTCACGATTTCCCGGCTTCTTTTTTTGCCTGGAGCTCTCTCTTCCACCCCAGGGTTCTGGCCTTGGCGCTGATATGCTCCGCCTCCGCAATCAACCCCTTGCGCTGATAAAAAATCGAAAGACTCGTATAGGCCAGCTCGTCTTCCGGGCTCACTTCGATGAGCTTCTTTGCCACTTCTATCGCTTCATCCAGCCGGTCCTTGTTGGCATAGGCCACAGCCAGCGCGTGGAGCGCATCCGCATAATTCGGATCTTCCCGCAAAGCTTTCCGGTAAGCGTCGATGGCCTCGTCCAGCCTGTCCTCGGAGAAAAATTCCATTCCCTGGTTGTAGTAATCTTCCTTGGTCATTGACGGCTTTCCTTGCCAGCGAGAGGAGTCTCACCGGACCCTGTTGGACACAATCTTGGACCATCGGGAAGTATTCCGCTGCATTGATCAAGAATGGTCTTCTTAAGTCGCGCCGGGTCGATCGGCTTTTTGAATATCACCGTCTGGAGTCCTTGCTGGCAGCTTCGTTTGATCACGTGATCCTTATCATAGTAGAAGGCTGTCATAAGAATGACCGGCAGGTGCGGGCTCTTCTGCTTGACCGCCCGGTAAAGTTCGTAGCCGTCCATGTCAGGCATAACCACATCGCTCAGGATCAAGTCAAAGGGCTGCTTTTCCACAAGCTCCATGGCTTTTCTCCCGGAGGCGGCCGTTTCCACTAGACAAGCTTCCCGTGTCAGGAGTTCCCTGAGCGAATGGCATACGCCGAGGTCATCATCAACCACCAGCAGCCGCAACCCTTTCAGAGAGACGCGTTCTTCTTTTTGGTCGTCTCCGTCTGCCGCGGCAGCGCCTACGATCCCCAGATCCGCCATCATCTTGCCGCCAAAGTATTCCTTAGTCCCGTATTGTCCCCCTTCTGCCATTTCACCGATGCGACGGGTTATGTCCTGAATCTTCTTCACGTGACGATCCACGGAATCCAACCGCTCCGACTCTACAATGTAGTCCTCATCGGTCGCGACTTTGCCGACGTATTGTTGCAATAAGCTGAGGTGATTGACGAGCACCTCCAGAGAGTTGTTGATTTCGTGAGAAAGGCCGATCGCAATCTCGCAAAGGGTGGCGAGCTGATCTCGGCGCCGGATCTCCCGAATGTCCTTGGCGAAACCGATGGACCCGATCTCGGCGTCCTGGTCATCGTATATAACTGACGCGGAAATCGTTACGGGGATCTGGTCTCCTCGTTTGGTCCTGAAAGTTGTCTCGAAATTGCTGAGCTTTCCTTTTTCTCCGACGTCCCCGCGGCGCATTGCGGCCATAACTTTCCTGGCCTCGTCCAGACTCGGATAGATCTCAAGCACGCTCTTTCCCAACATCTCTTCCTGTGTGAAACCAAGGTTATTTCTCGCGCCGTCGTTGTAAAATACTATGATTCCTTGCCTGTTTACGGCGACGATGATATCAGGGCAGCTCTCAACCAGCTTCTGAAAGTATTCGGGCGGGAGAAACATAAGGGTCCTATTATCTTTCTAGCATAAGTCCTTACGCGGGTCGAGTTGATTGAAAGGCAAAGTTGTCCTTGACTCCGTTCCGCGTCAAACCTAAGATTTGTTCTCATGCCTCTGCGGCCCACACGAGATACAAGACAACTCAACTGGTTCCTGGCCTGGGCGGTGGTATTCTGCGACATCGGGACCTCGGTCTACTATGTCCCAGGCATTCTTTATGGCCATGTCAAGGATGCCACCCCCTTCTTTGTGCTTCTCACGACCGGCGGATTTGTCCTGCTCGCTCTGAAATACATCGAAATCTCCTGGCGCAACCCTGAAGGCGGCGGTGTCGTTACGATCACCACCAAGGCGATGGGCCCCATGTGGGGGTGTCTCGGGGGCATGCTGATCACTGTGGACTACTTTCTCACATCTGCGATTTCTTCGGTCGCGGGCTTCCAGTACGTCGGCAGCGTCTTTCCCGCCCTGGATGAGCATATCGTGATGCTTGCCTGCGCGGGCATTGCAGTTCTCGCTATCTTGAACATCATCGGTATTCGCGAAAGCGCCACAGTGGCCATGGTTATGGCCAGCAGCGCTTTCCTTGTGGATCTCACCGTTATCGGCTTTAGCTTCTACTCCATGAGCGCTCCCCTGTGGCGCGAAGTTTTCAGTCACCTCAGCATGGGACCGGAGCTTTCGTACCGCGAGCTTCTGATCGGCTTTGGCGCAGCCTGGCTTGCCTTCTCCGGGCTGGAGAGCATCAGCCAGTTGAGTCCGGCCATGCGTTTTCCGTTGCGGCGAACGACTCGTTGGGCGATGATCACCGTAATCTTGACGATCCTCATCACCTCTCCGCTTTTGACCGCGCTATCGATCACAACTCTGCCGCCCGAGACCAAGGCCACTCAAAGCGAAAGGTTCATCTCTGAATTGGCGATGGTCATGGGGGGCTTTGGAGTCAAACTGGCGGTTGTTCTCACAGCGTCCACCCTGCTCCTCTTCGCCGCCAATACCGCAATTATTGGCGCTTACCACGTTTTTCTGGCGCTCGCAAACCGGGGATTTCTGCCCCGGATCATAGCCTCGCGCAGCACTTTCAATACACCTCACATAGCGATATTCATTGCGACCTTTGTGCCAATTTTGGTGATCTTGATCACCCAGGGAAAAATGGTGCTTCTCGGCGACATGTATGCTTTTGGCCTGCTCGGGGCTTTTGTATTTTCTTCCTTCAGCCTGGATCTCATCCGATGGCGCCTGGGGCGGCGTGATATCGCGTTTTGGATTGGCACACTGACAACGGGGATTGTCCTGACTGCCTGGATTGTGAATCTGATAGAGAAGGAACTTGCGACCTTTTTTGGTGGGACGGTCACAGCCATCGGGATGTTGCTTGCTGTAGGTGTGCGGAGGGCCTGGTTTATTGAACTTCTGCACCGGATTCCAGCAATCAACCGGCTGCAATCCCGCGCCTATGAAGCCTCTGAAAGTCTCGTCGAGGAGGAACTGAAAGGACTGATGACTCTTGCCGAGGCGGTAGACATAAAGCCCCTGTATCCTTCGTCAACTTTGCTCGCTTTACGAGGCGAAAGCCCCCGGCTCATCGAAGAGGGGATAACGCGCGCCAAAGGGAAGGGAGAATCCGCGCTTTACTGCATTTATGTCGAAGAATGGCCCGGCCTTTTCAACGGAACAACGCCTCATCTTCCCAACGAAGAAGGGCTGCGGACTCTTAAGTATGCCTTGCAGGAGGTCCGGGGCCACAATATAGAGATTGTCCCCATATGGGCCATCTCTCATAACGCCGCCGAGGCGATTGCCAAAGCAGCCAAGCAGCTCAGGGTCGACGCGGTTCTGGTCGGCGTCACGCGCCGCTCTGCTTTTTACCACATGCTTCGGGGCCATATCGTTAAGGGATTGATGAGCCGCCTCCCGCATAACTGCCACCTCGTGATCTGCAACTAGCTTTGAGTTTGACAGAACCTGTGTGACACAGGCCGCATAAGCCTAAGAGAGATGGCGAGGGAAAGAGCACCCAACGGTAACTGTCTCGGGTTGCATCGCGGGTGCTTTTTCTGGCAGAAAGGAAGATCGGAGCGAAATCTTCATAGCACGGAGGAATAGGAGCATGAAACTAAAAGGGCAGGTCGCGCTCGTGACGGGGGCTGGACGAAACATCGGGAAAGCCATGGTGGAACTTTTTGCCGCGGAGGGAGCTAAGATTGCTGTCGCTGAAGTGCACGAGGGCCGGGGGCAGGCGGTTGTATCGGAGCTTCAGAAGGCCGGGCATGACGCGATCCTGGCGCTTGGCGATGTCTCAAACTCCGATGATGTTAATCAGATGATAAGAACAGTCGTTGAGCGCTTCGGTGGGATCGATATCCTGGTCAACAACGCGGCTGTCACAGATCATGCGTCCATTTTGGATAGCAGCGAGGAAGAATTTGACAAGGTGATCGCGATAACACTGAAGGGCCCATACCTTGTGACGAAGCATGTCGCGGCTCAGATGATCAGGCAAGGTCGAGGAGGGAGAATACTCAATATGGCGTCGACTTCCGGGATGGTTGGCCGAGCCGACGGCATCGCGTATGCGGCAGCGAAAGGAGGCGTCATCAATCTTACCCGTGCCATGGCTGTTCAGCTCGCTCCCTATAAAATCCGCGTGAATTGCCTCACACCCAATCGCTCCGGCTCGCCGGTGGGCATGGACGATAGCGAAGCCGATAACCGCTCCTTCAACAACCTGGCGGGTCGGTTGGGAACCGCTGAAGACCAGGCGCGCGCGGCGCTTTTTCTCGTCAGCGATGATTCCGATTTCGTCTATGGCGCGAACCTCATTGTCGACGGCGGAGTTTTGGCCATGGCTAATTTTCCTAAGAAGCAGTGGGTGAACAGGTAAAATAGTCAGAACTATTCATACCGAGCACAGACAATGGCTTGGAACCGCAACGGAGGATCTCGGTCAGGCGCGCTGTCCCAGGCTATACCGGGATCGAAGTTGCTTCCAGCTGGAAACACGTGCGAGCTCTTCAAGCATAAGTCACCGAGGAATTTCATCTGCCGCGGCCGGCGGGTCAGTAGGAACGATTCTTGAAGCATACCGGGGCCGGTTTTTGTGTGTCATCGTTTTTAATGCGAGTGTGCCAAAAACTACCAAAGCCGGCGCTGCAGAAAAGAACCGATCCTTAGCTACGTTCTTTGCAATCGGAGAAAATTCAGGACCGCGTCTTGAGCTTCGGGGGATCTTGAGGTGTCGTGCCCTGATCCCGCAAGTTTGATCTCCGTCGCATTTCCCCTGCCTGAGAGCCAGCTCCCACAACTAAGCTTGCCCCTGGCCCACGGGTCCTGTTCGAACCTGATTGCAAGCACCGGTATGACGGACGACGCCCGTATGCCATTCGGACAACGGCTGCCTGAAATAATCAGCGCCTTAAATCCGTTCCCCTCCCATCGCGCGACCGCGGCTCCGCCTTCGCTGTGGCCCATCAGAAAAAGATTCCGCAGATCCGCCCAGGGCGCCCCCCGAACCATGCCAAGAGCGTGCTCAATTTCTTGCAGCCTCATGGGCGCAGCTTCCGGGAAAAGGCCGGTCCGAAAAGTCTGCGGATCGCAATTTCGCCGGCGTCCATACCGGGCAAAGCTATCCGGCATCACGACCGCGTATGCCGCTTGGGTGAGAGTCCCAGCCCATCGTTCTGCGCCACGTATAATCCCGGTGCAGCCGTGGAGAAACACCACCGTGGAAAATCGTTCGCGGATCGATACTTCTGATGGTGACGAGTAGAAAGGAACGCCCGGCAAATATACGCGACCTTTTTCCCAGGTCCGCCTCACATCAGAATTCGCGTGAGTACCCGAAAGCACGTGTTCAGCGATCAATAAGCAGAAAACTGCGGTGATAATCAGAAATGAGATTCTTCTCCTGTCGAGGCGCACCCTGAGTTTGGACCGGTAGGTTGTATGATCTTTACTGGCTCTCGCTCGCCTCCAGCAGGTAGGCCTGAATGAACCGGTCAATGTCGCCGTCCAGAACCCCGTCCGCATTTCCCGCTTCAACTCCGGTCCGGTGGTCCTTTACCATCCGGTATGGATGCAGCACGTACGAGCGAATCTGGCTCCCCCAGGCAATCTCTTTTTTTGTCTTATGAAAGGTCTCCATCCTCTCCTTCTGCTTCTCCAGCTCTAATTCGTACAGACGCGAGCGAAGGATCTTCATGGCCATCGCTCTGTTCTTGTGCTGCGACCGCTCATTCTGGCACGCAACCACGATCCCGGTTGGGATATGGGTGATGCGGACCGCTGAATCGGTCTTGTTCACGTGCTGCCCGCCGGCCCCGCTCGACCGATAGGTATCGACGCGAAGATCGGCTTCGTTGATCTCCACTTTGATTGTCTCATCAATCTCCGGGTACACAAAAACCGAAGCGAATGAGGTATGGCGCCGCGCATTGGCATCGAACGGCGAGATGCGCACAAGCCGGTGAATGCCGGCCTCGGCTTTGAGATAACCGTAGGCGTAATCCCCTTCGACCATAAACGTGACGCTTTTGACCCCCGCCTCCTCACCCGGCTGGTACTCCAGGATCTCTTTGCGATAGCCCTTGCGGTCAGCCCAGCGCAGATACATGCGCAGCAGCATTTCCGCCCAGTCCTGCGCCTCCGTGCCTCCGGCTCCAGGATGAAGACTGACGATTGCATTTCTCCGGTCATCCGGACCGCCAAGAATCTGCGCGAGCTCGATCCGGGCTATCCCTTCGGCCACCTCCGCCACTTTGGCCGCTCCTTCGCCCAGAGCCTCCTCGCTTTTTTCGTCCTGCGCCAGATCGAGAAAAAACCGCGCCTCGTCCAAACCTTCCTTGAATTTACTGCACGAATTCAGGATTTCTTTGAGATAAGATTGTTCTTTCAAAATGCCCTGCGCTTTTTCTCCGTCACTCCAAAAGTCCGGTTGCGCCACCAGTACGCTGAGCTCCTCCACCTTTTTCTGCTTCGCTTCCAGGTCAAAGACGCCTCCGGAGAAGCTCAAGCCGCTCCTCCAGCCGGTCTAACTGTTCTCTTGTTTCTTCTAACATATTAGGCCCTCACTCTTTTTGTTGTGACTTAAGCCACCCTGGATTTGTCGCGCAAGGCTGGCCCATGATTCACGCACATTTTATTATAGATGCCTGCGGCAAAAAATGAAACCCACCGCTGCGTTGCGCAGCGATCTTCGAGCCGACGACATGCACAAGTCGAAGCTATTTGGGCTCCTGCTTTTCTCTCGCCGCGGCCACGTACTGTTTCAGGGCTTCTAAACTGATCGCGCCTCGGATCACTGCGTCTCCTATAATGAAGGTCGGAGTTCCGGAAATTTCGAGCTCCTGGGCAAGCCGCCGGTTTCTTTCAATGATTTTCTCGATCTCGGCGGCACCCATCGCTTTTTTCAAGGAATCTCGAGCGAGCCCGACCGACTCTGCTATTTTAAAAATCCCCTCCTCCGTGAGCGGACGCTTGGTGGCCATCAGCGCATGATGAAAAGACGAGTAGTTGCCCATTGTGCGCGCGGCGAGCGCGGCCTTGGCTGCAATAACCGAAGTCGGCCCCAGAATGGGTAACTCCTTGTAGACGATGCGAACATTCGGGTCCTGATTTGTCACTTCCACAAGACGCGAAGCGACGTTGCGACAGTAAGCGCATTGATAGTCAAAGAACTCCACGATCGCCACATCGCCGTTCGGATTTCCGCTCACCGGCGAGTCGGAGTCATGAAAGATCTCCTGGCGCCGTTTTGAGACGGTCCGGCGCACCCTTTCCAGAGCCGCCTTCTTCTGCTGCTCGTTGTAATGGGTCATGGCGTCTGCGATGACCTTAGGATTGCGCATGAGGTAATCGCGGATGATTTCTTCAATTTCCTCAACAGAAAACTGCCTCCCTGCTTTGCCTGGTTCATTCTCGGCCGCGACCGCTGGAACTCTGGCCGTTCCCATCAAGAGGAACATGCTTAGAAGGAACAGTATCAAGCTGGACATTTTGTTTCCCTCCGTCGTTAATGGATTCGCAAGACACCCTTCAATGGAAGCTCGCCCGGACTGTAATTCCCCTGACCGGCGCGATACCTCCTTATACCGCACTGAGATCGATTGGCTCAACGTTTCCCCATAGACGCGCCATTCGGAGTTTAATCCCGTTTATTCACGGCCTTCTGATCGGAGAATTCTCACGACAGGCCCGGCCAGACCGGACATAACCTTTTCGATCAGCCGCCCATAACCCTTTGGTTACGCGCGCTTGCTTTTTCTGGCAAGCTGCTTTAGCTTTCCGCGTGCCGGCGGGGTTCTCATGAAAATAACACACGGCATCGAAAAAGGCTTATGACTTATAAACAGTTGCTGGCTTTCGCTACCGTGGCGAAGCACTTCAGCGTCGCGCGGGCCGCAGCAGAGCTGGGGGTGAGCCAGCCTTCAATCTCTAAGCATCTCAGACTGCTTGAAGAAGCGCACAAGGCGAAGCTCTTTTACCGAGGGAATGGAAGTGGAATAGATCTCACGGATACCGGGCAAGCCGTTCTTCACCATGTCCACGCGATCCTCTCCCGGCTCGAGAAGCTAGAGCAGAGATTTAATCTTGGTTTTTCCGCGGCCAGAAGCGGCTCTCTAACCGTGGCCGGAACCTACGCTCCATCGGCGGTCCTGCTTCCCAGAGTTCTGGCATCATTTAAGCAGCATCACCCGGACGTCGAGGTCAGTCTACGGACGCATTTCGGAAAAGAAATCGAAGAGAAGGTCCTCCAGGGCAAAGTCGATATCGCGGTGGTCAACAGGAAGCCGCATTCACGACGAATCGCCGTGGAGCCTTATGGGGCGCAAAGACTCGTCGCCTTCGCTGCCGCCAACGATCCGATTGCCAGAAAAAGGAAACTAACCCTGCATGAACTGGCCGCGGCGCCTCTGATCATCAGAGGCGAAAAGCGGGTGACCAGCACAACCGAAGAGGTGCTGAGGCAGTTACGCGATCACGGGTTACGGCTGAAGATTGCGATGCGGTGTGATTCATCCGAAGCGGTGAAGGCGGCCGTCAGGGAGAGATTAGGAGTCGGCATTCTGTACTATGATTCCGTCACGGTTTCTCTCAAGAGGGGCGAATTCAAAGCGTTGCGGCTTCCGGGGGTGAATCTTAAGGCAGCCATGTTTCTCATTTACCATAAAGAGCGCCCCCTCTCCGCGAACGCCGGCGATTTCGTCGCCCTGCTGCGGGCATCGCGGCCCAGGAAAAACAAAAGCCGGGGTCCGGCTTAGAACGGTAAGGTTCTCTTGTTTTTGAGTGGCTAGACTCTCTGCGCTTGGAATCGTTCGCGCGGGCAGCTCCGGTTTGCCATGACCTTCAACCAGTTTATGGTCTTCTCCGCGGTGGCGCGGCACCTCAATATCTCCAAGGCGGCGCGAGAACTCAAGGTAAGCCAGCCTTCGGTATCCAAGCAGCTACGATTGCTGGAGCGGCACTATCATGTGAAGCTCTATTATCGTAAACAGCGGGGTGGCATTGAGCTGACTAAGGAAGGACGGGTTTTTCTAACTCACGTTCGCGAAGTCCTATCGGAACTCGAAACGCTAAAGGACACGTTCCAGGAAAAAGCTGCTCGAAGCAAGCCCCAATCGCTTACCGTCGGCGGGAGCTACAGCCCATCGGCCATACTATTGCCTTCGGTTCTGGCGCTTTTTCAAAAGCAATATCCAAGAGTTCGTCTGCGCCTCCGAACCAGGTCCAGGAGAGAGATCGAACAGATGATTCTGAACTCGGAAGTCGATCTCGCTGTCATTAACAGACCTTCCCGCTCGCCACGGATCACCAGCGAGCCGTACCGGTGGGAAAAGCTGGTCACGTTTATCCCGGCAACTCATCCCCTGGCCCGCACACGAACGATAGCTCTGTCTCAAATCACCAAATTTCCTCTGATTCTCGGAGGAGGTCGGAGGAGGGTGAGCACCGTTGAGAGAATCGCAAAAGAGCTCGTGAAGCAGGGATACGATCTCAAGATCGGCATGCGCTGCGACTCACCGGAGGGGGCGAAAACAGCGGTCAAAGAACAGATGGGTGTCGGGCTGGCGTACGAGGGCAACGTGCAGCGTGAGATCAGAAATGGCGAGTTCAAGCAATTGAGGATACGAGAGCTAAAAAACCTTGGAATCAGAAGTTACATTATTTATCGTAAAGAGAGACTGTTATCAATCCACGCCCAGCACTTCCGGAAATTACTGCACGCTTGGAGGGCAAGACGAAGCAGCGAATGATTCGGGAGAGAGAGTCCGCGCCACCGGCTTCCTAATCCTTGCCTTACCGATTTCCCACGCGGCCGTATCGATCCTCGATCCGAACCACGTCCTCCAGTTCAGGGGTGGAGGCCTCCAAAACATCGCAGTCCTCGATGGCGATCATCCGGTGCTTCATTCCCGGAGTAATACGGAAACAATCTCCCGGCTTTAGCTCAAGACGCTTTTTGTTCCCCTCTGACTCCAGTTCCAGCGCCATCGCGCCGCGAAACAGGTGAATGGTCTCATCCTTAACGCGGTGGTACTGATAGCTAAGGCACTCGCCCCCGTGAATGTGCAGGATCTTGCCGACGTACCGGTCTGTATGGGCCCAGAGCAGCTCGTATCCCCAGGGTTTCTCCGTCTTCGTTGGCCGATGGCTCTCCATAAAAGTTACCCCCGCGCCCAAAATTTGCACGAAAGCGCCCCGGCGCCCGCCGGAGTGCTCCGTGCCTTTACCTGAACAGGCCGCTATTTTGCGAACTGAGACCGAGAAGGTTAAATTCGAACCCGATACTTGTTTTGTCCGGGTTCGTCGTACGCTTTACAGAAAAGCTCAGTGTCCAACACTCACATTGAGAGAGGAGCTTAATGCCCCCTCGATTGTTCGTGAACCGCCCGTCCCGGGCATTATACACCACATCATAGAGAAGCAGAACGCGATCCGTCAAATGGTAAAGCGTGCGAACGCCCAACTCACTCAGGACGTTTTTGTCGAGAAATCGCTCGCACCGCGGGTCAAAAACGCCTGCCGGGGCAGGACACGCAGGGGGCAGACTGAGATCCTGGAAAACGAGATTGGCGTTGTCCGCAAAAGGCGAGTTGACGCCCCGGCGAATAAAGCGATAACTCAGGTCGACAGAGTTCGGTCGCATGAAGTCGCGATCCAGAACCGGACGCAACGGCCGTGGGTCGGCTACCGAGAGCAACACCGCGGCCTGAGTCACCTGCCACGGACCGGGATCGAATCCCGCATCAAAACCTATGGCCATATTATCAAAAGGGGTAAGTCGTAGGTTTAGGTCCAGATCGGAAAGGCTATCCCCACCCTTTCTCTCCCGGTCAATGTCGTAGCTCAATGCCAGCCTCAGGCTTGCCATCTCTCTGGTGTCGTGCATCGTGGGGGAGGCCACCAACTCCACGTCCTGCTCTATCTGGCGTCCGGCCGGCTCCTGGGCGAATTTACCCCACAGACGGTTGGTCACTGCAAAGGTAAGAACATTTCTCCGGTTAATCCGGTCCGTCCCGTCGAAGATCGGAATGTCTCTCTGATTGGTGCTTGGAACAAAAAGATAGCTCAACTCCGGTTCGATGACGTGTTTCAGCTTCTGCACATGGAAAACCTGCCGGTCAAAAATCCTTTCCACAGAGCTTCCCATGTTCCAGCGCAGTTCCACGAGCTCCCTCGATCGATTACGATCAAACGTGCTCTCCGTATTGTGAAGATGATAGGCGGTTTCCCGCAGGGCTGCGTTGAAGGAACCGACCAGATAATCGGCCATCTGAAACGGCAAAACCAAGGCGGGCCGCAAATCAAAGCGCAGCCCGTCCGCTCCTTCGCGGCGAAAGTAATTGACCCCCTCAGCCCACCAGCGCAGCTCCAAAGGACTGTCGCCAAGCGCCCGTTGCCCCGTCCAGAGGAGCTGCGGGGTCCTCTGAAAAGTGTTTTCATCCTTTTGTATAAAGTCCTGGTAAAAATCCCATTCACCTTTCAGGTAACTGTCGTTCCAACCCCTGAAAAAACCAAAGCGCGACCGACTGAAGCGGCTCCTCTGAATATCCGATTCTTTGATGCCGCCTAGATCGAAACGGTCGACAAGCTCGCGGGCGAAGCGATCGTCACTGAAAACGAAGGCATCGCTATAGGTGATCCAATCAGAGGCGCTCTGGTGGCGATGGTTCCCGATAAGGCTCCAGCGGTCCTGAGGGATTTCCGGGTCGGCGATGGTCTTGTCCTTTATGGAGCCCTCCTCGTTCTTCCGCAACCCTTCATTGAAATAGGAAACATTAATGTGCGCCTGAACGTCCCGGCTTATAATCGTGCGCAATTCCCCCAGTAGCCCGATGCGAGCTCGACTCTCCACATCGACACCGAAGGTGGCGTCCGCGCTTTTCGATATCGCCCAAAAAAACGGCTGCTCAAATCTGAATCCCTCCTTGCTGGAGTAACCGATCTTGGGGAAAAGAAATCCCGTCTGCCTCTCGGTCCTCACGGGAAGAGAGGCGTAGGGTAGATAAAGGACGGGGACGTCCAAAACATACAGCCGTGCTCCTTTGATCACTCCTTCCCCTTCACGGCGCAGGTCGATCTCTTCTCCCGATATTTTCCAGGACGGAGGGCCGGACTCGCAAAGACAGGTAGTGAAAAACCCTTGATCGATATGATACGTCTGGCCGCCATACTTCTCAAAGCGCTTTCCCGCCATGGTGACATGGCCGCGCTCAAGAAAAATCTCTCCCTGTCCAATAACGCCTGTTTCCCGTTCGAGATTGAACTGTGCCGACTCGGCCTTCAGCTTCCACTCGGGATCATCGACTGAAATTCTTCCTTTGGCCTCCAGGCTCTGCGTGGATCGATTCATCCGAACCTCGTCCGCCTTGAGTACCGTCTCTCCTCGCCTGATCTCCACGTTGCCTACGGCTTCAACGACATTTCCCTTCTCGTCAACGTTGAGATCGTCGGCAACAATATCGATTTTTTCGCCGGGTGGGGCTTTCGTTCCGGCCGCCTGCCCGCGGGCCGGGTGAGCCGATAAAATGGGCAAGAGCACACTCAAACCCAGAACAACGAAGTACCAGACTCTGGCTCTCATCGAGTCAAATTCGGCCTTTCTGAACATTCCCGAGGGGAGTTCTCCGCCAACTCGCCCAGAAAAGGTCTTATCTCTCCTAACAGGTAAAGGGAGCCTGTGACAAGTATAGGTTGATCCGGCTCTCCACTGGATAGCAGAGATTTAATGGCCTCGACAGGGTTTTCTCTTATATTGACGCCCAGGCCCTGCGGGACCGCCTCTGCGAGCTTCCCTGGATCGGCGCTCCGCTCTATGGGCACGCGCGTCAGAACGACCTCGCCCGCCACAGCCGAGAGCTGCTTTAGCATAGTGCGCCAATCTTTATCTTCCATAGCCGCAAACAGCAGGCGCACTTTCTTCGGCCCGACCATGGCCTCTATTTCTTTGACCAAAACAGCCACCCCTTCCGGGTTGTGCGCCCCGTCCAAAATAACCCGGGGAGCGCACAACACCTCTTCGAGGCGGCCCGGCCACGAGACCTGAGCCAGCCCCTCCCTGACCGCTCGCTCCGTTACCGGAAATCTCTCGCGGGCAAGTTCAACGGCCGCCAGCGCGAGCGCCGCATTGCCTCGCTGGTAGTCTCCCTTTAGAGCCAAAAAAAGGTCCCTGAACTTCCATTCCAGTCCGGTATAGTCGAAAATACCGTCATTTTTTAGCGCTATGGAAAAATCCTGCGACAAAAAATAAATGGGCGAGGCATGACTCTCCGCTATTTCAGCAAGAACGGTCCTGACGTCCAGAGGCAACGCCCCGCAGACAACCGGAATGTGTTCTTTGATTATTCCACCCTTTTCCCGGGCGATGGAAGGCAGATCGGAGCCGAGATAGGCTTCATGATCTCTGGATATGGTCGTGATCAGAGAAACGAGCGGCAAAACGACATTGGTGGCATCCAATCGCCCTCCCAAACCCACCTCTACCACGGCCAGATCCACTTTGCGCCAGGAAAAATACACCAGCGCCATCGTGGTTACAAACTCAAAATAGGTCAGCTGAATCCCGCTGCCGGCACACCGGTTTCTGATCAGCTCGGCCAGCTCCACCACTTTTCCCTGGGAAATCTCTTCATGCCCCACGCGGATGCGCTCTGTGAAACTGATCATATGGGGTGAGGTGTAGAGAGCGACGCGATAACCCTGGGCTGTGAGGATGCGATGCAGCATCGCGGCTGTGGAGCCTTTTCCGTTCGTTCCCGCAATATGAAAAGCCGGATAGGAGCGCTCAGGATGGCCGAACAGGGATAGAGCCTGCTCGACGCGGTGTAATTTCAAATCGATCTCGCCACCGCGCAATTTGAAGATGTAGTCCAGAGTCTCGGAATAGGATGGCATACTCACCATGAGCCATCAGGGCTGATCGATGAAGTACGAGAAAAGGTCTTCCTGGCCTGCTCGCCGCTCAGCCTCCGGTTCGCTTTGAAACCCCGTCCATTGCTCGTTTAAGTCGGCCCGCGAACTCCCCGGCCTGCTTAATCTTGTCCCGCGTTCGAACCCTTTTTTCCATGGCCTCGATTAGGGCGCTCCCTACCACGACCGCATCCGCAAAGGACGCAACCGACGCGGCCTGCTCGGGGCTCGAAATGCCAAAACCAACCCCGATAGGGAGAGAGGTGTAACGCCTCAGTCCCGCCACCTGCTTCTCGAGCTGCGCCTCAACGCGCGCCCGTGCGCCGGTGATTCCAATGACCGAGACGTAATAGATGAACCCCTGGCACCGTTGCGCCACCGTCCGAATCCGTTCCGCTTCGCTCGTGGGCGCAAGAAGAAAGATCGTATCCAGCCCCACGGCATCGGTCCAATATTTAAGCTCGCCGCTCTCCTCCGGGGGCAGATCCACACAGAGAACGCCGTCGACTCCGGCTTCACGCGCCCTTTTTGCAAACCGTTCCAGGCCATAATGGAAAAAAGGATTATAGTAGCCGAAAAGGATTAACGGTAGTTCCGAACCGCGGCGAAAGTCGCGGGCCAAGGCCAATACCCGGGGCAGCGTGCAACCCTGTTTGAGTGACCGCTCCGACGCGCGCTGAATGGTGGGCCCGTCAGCGATCGGGTCAGAGAAAGGAACTCCCAGCTCGATAAGGTCCGCACCGCCCTGCTCCAGGGCTCCCAAAATTTGCAGAGTCGTCCGAATATTTGGATCTCCAGCTGAGACAAAAGGGATCAGAGCGGCTTTCCCTTGCGCTCTGAGAGCTGCGAACTTCTCGTCAATCCGGTTCATGTTCGGTGAAGCGTGAATGGTGAACAATCAAGAGTGCATCGGGCTGGTATTTGCCATTTGCTATTTGACTAGTGGCTATTTGTCTTCAGGTATTCCACCACTGTATTCATGTCTTTATCGCCCCGGCCGGAGAGGTTTACACAAATAATTTTCTCCTTTCCCAAACCCGGTGCGAGCCGTATGGCTTCGGCTACCGCGTGGGCACTCTCCAATGCCGGGATGATTCCCTCCACTTCAGCTAATAGTTTCAACGCTTCGATTGCCTGGTGATCGGTGACCGACGTAAACTGCACCCGGCCCGCATCTCTTAGATAGCTGAGCTCGGGCCCAACACCTGGGTAATCGAGGCCCGCAGCCACAGAATGCGTCTGATGGATCTGCCCCGCCCGATCCTGCAGAAGATAGCTCTTGCTTCCATGAAGGACGCCCACCTCGCCGGCCAAAATTGAAGCTGCATGGCGGCCGCTTCGGAGTCCCAAGCCCGCGGCTTCAACGCCGACCATTTTGACCCCTCGATCGCCGACAAACGGATAGAATAGGCCAATGGAGTTACTCCCGCCGCCGACACATGCAATCAGATAATCCGGAAGTCTTCCTTCGCGCTTTAGAAGTTGCCTCCTCGCTTCCTTCCCGATAACCGCCTGAAAGTCACGCACCATCATGGGATAAGGGTGCGGACCAGCCACAGAACCGATGAGATAGTAGGTTTGGCGGATATTGGTTACCCAATCCCTGAGAGCTTCATTCATGGCGTCTTTGAGTGTCTGGCTCCCGGATTCTATGACTCGGACCCTCGCTTCGAGGAGTTTCATCCGAAAAACGTTCAAAGCCTGGCGCTCTACATCCTCCTTTCCCATGAAGATCTCGCATTCAAGCCCAAACATTGCAGCCACAGTCGCCGTGGCCACTCCATGCTGGCCGGCGCCTGTCTCAGCAATGATCCTTGGCTTTCCCATTCGGCGCGCCAGAAGCGCCTGGCCCAGAGTGTTGTTGATTTTATGGGCGCCTGTGTGACAGAGATCCTCTCGTTTGAGATAAATCCTAGCGCCGCCGAGTTTTTTCGTAAGCCTGTCGGCGAGATAGAGCGGAGTTTCCCTACCCGCATAATCGCAGAGATAGTTATGAAACTCCTTGTGAAAGGCGGGATCGCGGCGAACCTGCTTATACGCCTTTTCAAGCTCAATCAGGGCCGGCATGAGCGTTTCGGCTACATACCGGCCTCCGTAAACGCCGAAATGGCCCCGCTTATCCGGAACCTTTGGCAGCGAGAATGAAGTCTTTGAGTTTCGCATGATCTTTGATGCCAGGTTTAGCCTCTACTCCAGTGCAGACATCGACGCCATACGGCCGGAACCGCCGGACCGCTTCAGCCACGTTTTGCACGTCCAGCCCCCCTGCCAGAATCAGCCTGTCGCTTCTCAATCCCTCAAGCCAATCCCATGGGAAAGCTAAGCCCGACCCTCCATATCCGGGTGCCCAGGAATCCAGGAGGTAGAAGTCAGCCGGGAATCCGTAAAGGCCGACGAGCGACTCCCGATCCTTCAGCCGAAAGGCCTTGATCACTTTAAGACTCCAGCCTCGACAATATTCCGCGCCCTCCTCCCCATGAAACTGGAGACCGTTGAAGGCCTGCTCATGGTCCGGGAGAACACCCCAGGCGATGACCTCCAGCACCTTTTCTTTTGGCGCATTGACGAAAAGCGCGATTTTGCAAACCTCTCGGGGAAGCTCTGAGAGGATCGCCTGAACCTTTTCCGGAGCAATGAATCGCGGACTTGGAGCGTAAAAGTTAAATCCGAGAGCATCAGCGCCGAAGTCAACGGCTTTGCGCGCATCCGTCAAATTCGTTATCCCACAGACCTTGACCTTCACCATAAAAGCAGTCAGTCGTGAATGGTTAATAGTCAATAGCCCCGACCCAATGCTTCCTCTTCGCTATTGCACTATCGACCATTCACGATTGCCCATTCATCAAGAGTTCTCTTAGCTTTGCGCCGGGGTCCCGGGCTCGCATCAACGTCTCCCCTATAAGAAAGCGATGGACGCCGAGCGCCTCGAACCTTTGTATCTGCTCGACGGTTTCGATGCCGCTCTCACAGACCACCACGATTCCGGATGGCACTTTCGGTAATAGTCGCTCGGTCGTTCCCAAATCAATCTCGAACGTCCGCAGGTCCCGATTGTTGATTCCAACCATACGGGCGCCGGCTTGAAGCGCCGATTCCAACTCTGTCTCCGTGTGGATCTCGATCAGTGCGTCCAACAAAACAGATTTGGCTTCCTCCAGGAGATCTTTTAGAAAAACAGGATCGAGAAGCGCGGCGATCAACAATACGGCATCAGCTCCAAAGCTCCTGCTCTCCAGTAACTGGTAGCGATCCAAAATAAAGTCCTTGCGCAGTAAGGGCAACGGCACTTCGCGCTTAATTTTTTCGAGATACTCCAAATGACCCTGAAAAAAACGGTTTTCGGTAAGGACAGAGAGAGCGCTCGCGCCATTAGCGGCATAGAGTTTGGCAATTTCTACCGCATTGAACTCGTCTCGGATCACCCCCTTGGATGGGGAAGCGCGCTTGATTTCTGCAATGATTCGCCGCCCCTTAGCGCTCAGGCTCTCCTCGAACCGTCGGGAGGGGAGGTGAAATAAAGGGCGTTCCCGCAGCGCTGAAGGAGGGATCTTGCGTCGCCTGGTCTCGATCTCTTCACGCACATGCGCCGCAATTTCATCCAGGATCATAGGTTGCTGTTCCATTTGCCATTCGCGATTCGCTATATGCCATCAGCCGGCATTCGTTATATCAATGAGCGACTTTAATTTTTGCTCCGCCTTTCCAGAATCGATCGACTCCTCAGCTATGCGAATCCCCTCAGTCAAAGAGCCGGCGGCTCCGCTGATGTAAAGGGCAGCACTGCTGTTGAGTAGTACCACGTCTCGCTTGGGCCCTTTCTTGCCTCGGAGAATCGACCGCAGAGCATCGGCACACTGTTCGGGACTTCCGCCCTGGATCTCCTCCAGCCGACAACGTTGAAGACCAACCTCTTCAGGAGTTAAGGAATAATTACGGATCTGGCCCTCTCGAAGTTCCGAAACTCTTGTCGGTCCACAGAGGGAAATCTCATCCAACCCTTCACAACCATGAACAATCATGGCCCTCGCTGTCCCCAGATTCCTTAAGACCTGCGCGATCGGGTCGGTGAGCGTCCCATCGTATATGCCGGTGAGCTGATGGGTTGCGAACGCCGGGTTGGTCAGCGGGCCCAGGAGATTAAAGATCGTGCGAATACCGATCTCCCGGCGGGGCTGAACCGCGTGTTTCATAGCTTCATGGAGAAGGGGCGCGAAGAGAAAACCTATGCCGATCTTTTCTATGCACTCCTCAACCTGTTCTTTGGAAGCATCAATTTTCACTCCTAAAGCCGCCAACACGTCAGCGCTCCCCGACTGGCTGGAGACAGAGCGGTTCCCGTGCTTCGCCACGGTAACCCCTGCTCCCGCCACTACAAACGCCGACGCTGTCGAGATGTTAATGGTTCCTTTTTGGTCCCCTCCCGTTCCAACAATGTCGAGCACAAGCTCGGCCTTGGCTCTGACGCGGCGTACCTTTTCTCGCATGACCCGGGCAGCTCCCGTGATCTCCTCTACGGTCTCCCCTTTCATGCGCAAAGCCGTGAGGAACGCTGCCACTTGGAGAGGTGTCGCCGCTCCGGTCATGATCTCGTTCATGACAGAGATCATCTCTTGCTCGGAAAGGTCTCCGCGATTAACCAATTTGGCAATAGCTTCCCGAATATTCATGACTACGCTTTATCTCCCAACCAGAGAAGGCCCCACCAATGAACGCCAAACGATCACCACCCGAACCCGTCAAATCCTCGGCGTGAAGATTCCAAATTTTCCAGACGTGCAAGGCCACGGATTTAATTTAGCGGTACGGCGTCTAGCGCGTCAAAATAATGGCATTGGTAAGATTTTCTTTCCTGTGTAACGTCTCTTGCAGCTGCTTCGCCTCCTCGCGGGTGGCGAACTGACCAACGCGGACACGGTACCAAGTTTTCCCTTTAAAGTTCGTGGATACCACATACGCGGCATATCCCTTTTCGGTGAGTTTCTTCGCCAGGTTGTTTGCATCCGTCTCATTGGGATAGGCGTTGACCTGCACCTTCCATTGAGCCTCGGCGGCTGGAGCTTCCGCTGAAACCGGTTTTTCTTGGCGAGCCGCCGGTTTATTCTCCGCTTCTCCCTTTGATAAAGGCTGCGGCGCCTTGACCACGGGGTTGCTCTCTTTTTGAGCCGGGTTGGCGGCGACGCGCGGCTCAACAGGCGGCTGCGGTCGCGACGAACCTTTAGTCAGGGCGTCGTAAAACGTGATCTCTTCTTTTTTGGAAGCCAGGCCCTTGGAGGCGCCCTCCTGCGGCTCCACCGGGATTTTGACCAGGGGTTCGTCTTTCTTAATGAGCTTCCCTTCCTCTATCTTTTGGCCGATGAAAATACCGAGACAAAAAACGACCGCCGAAGCGGCTGTAAATCCCGCCGCCAGGAGAAAGAGCTGGGCTCGAGTGAAATAAAAAGCGCCCCGGATTTTTCCCTTTCGATTCTCAGTCATAACTACTGTGGCCTGCAGTGATCTGGTTCCCGAACCGACATACGACTGCTTTATTTACCTCAATCCAGCGCTTCAAACCTGTTTGAGTCCCGGATCTGAGCGAGAAGCCATCCTCACGGGTGCCTCGATCCCCAACAGATGAAGGCCGTCACGAATGACTTTCTGCACATGGCTCACGAGCGTGAGACGGGCCCGCGATAGAGATCTGTCGTCTGAAATGACTCGAAAGCGATTATAATAGCGGTGAAACTCTCCAGCCAGATCGAGCAGGTAAAACACCATGCGATGGGGTTCGAGCTCCCTGACACATTCTTCGATCACGTCATGAAATTGGATCACCCGCTTCAGCAGCTCCACCTCCTCGGGCAGAGCCAGGCGGTCGATTTCAGGGTTGCCGTTATTGAAATCATCGGCCGGCAACCCTGCCTGCCGGGCTTGCTCAAAAATGCTGGCGATACGCGCATGAGCGTACTGCACGTAGAACACCGGATTCTCGCTCGATTCTTTTTTTGCCAGTTCCAAATCAAAATCAAGATGACTGTCGGGGCGGCGCATAAGAAAGAAGAAACGCGCCGCATCTCTTCCGACCTCTTCCAACACTTCTTTTAGCGTGACGAATTCACCCAGCCTTTTACCCATCCGCACGGGCTCGCCGCCGCGCGTCAGATGCACCATCTGGACTAGGACGACCTGGAGAAGTTCGGGATCGTGCCCCAGCGCCTTGATAGCAGCCTTAAGGCGCTGCACGTAGCCGTGGTGATCCGCGCCCCAGACATTAATAAGTCTACTGAACCCTCGCCTGAGCTTGTTTCGATGGTAGGCAATGTCGCTGGCGAAATAGGTGAGCTCGCCATCGCTCTTGATGACGGTTCGGTCCTTGTCATCCCCGTATTGAGTAGCCTTAAACCAGTGAGCGCCATCCTGCTGGTAAATCAATTCCCGCGAACGCAGCAGCGCAATCGTTTCCTCCACTTCGCCGCGTTCTCTAAGAACCCTTTCGCTCACGTAAGAATCGAAAATGACGCCGAATCTGTCCAGGTCATCTCGAATCTGCGCGAGCAGCGCCTCGCCTCCATATCGGCTAAGAAAACTAACCGCTTCGCCCTTCTCCTCCTTGAGAAATCGATCACCCCAGCGCTGCTGAACTTCCAGGGCCAGCTCCTTGACGTATTCTCCCGGATAAGCATCTTCGGGAAACGGATCACGGCTGCCGTAGAGCTCTCGATAGCGTTGGTAAACGGATATCCCCAGCTTTTCCATCTGCTGCCCGGCATCGTTCACATAGTATTCTCGTTCTATATCATACCCGACCGCCGCAAGAAGCCGTGCCAGAGCATCGCCGATCACAGCCACACGGCCATGACCCACGTGGAGCGGCCCGGTCGGGTTGACGCTGGCGAACTCCAATTGGATCTTTTTTCCTTGACCCAGATCTAACGCTGGTTCCCTGGCCTCCTGTTTCTCTCTGAGAAGCTGACAACAAAACTTCGCGGAAAAGGTGAAGTTTAAGAAACCTGGACCCGCCACATCCACTTTCTCGAGGATTCCTCCAGGATCTTCGAGATTCCGAAGGATCTCCTCTGCCACCGCCCGCGGTGATTTCTTTTGTTTCTTGGCCCACACTAGAGCCACATTGGACGCCAAGTCGCCGAACTCTTTCTGTTTCGGTGCCTCAAGAACCAAAGGGGGGAGATCTGCTTCACGCAGTCCTCCCCCCTTTGCCGTTTTCGCTATGGCTCGGCTCAGTAAATCCCTAAGGTGACTCTTCATCTCTTCTTTTGACCATCGCCTACTGCTCCGGAATCGGGGTGATAAGCCTCCGGGCTAAACTCTTGGAGGCAGAAGCAGGTCTTCAAGTTGACTGTTAACGCCTTTTGGGGCGTAAAGTCAAGTAGACAGATATCCACAATCTTAATTAAGGCTTTGATTTTCCAGGTAAATTTAGTTTAAGCACCAACGCTCCCAAAGCGATTTCCTTTTGGTCTTCGGCCCCGGATGGGCTTCTTTCTCCCGAGCGCTCCCGCGTTACCGGCTCAGCCGGTCAATACACGCTAGGGATTTACAGGCGCGGCTGTCTTTGCCGCAACTCGAATAAACCGGCGAGGGATTTCTTTGCTAAGAAAGACCGGTCCGGAAGCGTAGAAAACAATCCCGTTTTGATGGGCCGACAAGGCATCGATCAACAAGATCGCGGGAACAGGATCCCGTCTTTTCCCCACTGCCAGCGCTTCCTCGATCGACTGGCTCAGATGAACATATTCCCGTCCTCGAGGCTTTAGACCTTCGCGAAGAATCGTCTCAGCCAGATCCCGTGCCGTACCATGATAGAGATAGATCGGGGGCGTTGTCCTCTCGAGACCGAGATCCACGGGGAATGAGTGACCGTAAGTGGCTCGGACCTTGGTACCCCGCAATTCAAAGCGCTTCTTCTCAGAGCCATCAATCACCTGAACAATGTCCTGTTCGTTTAGTTCCGGGAAGCGACGCCGCAGGATTTGCACAAGATCGTCCCAGGGCACATAACCTTGCCGGTCAAAGGATAGCGAATAGTCCGCCGGGCGGTGCCGCAACAGAAACGTCATGAAACGAGACAAGCGCTCGGATGTAACCAACGTGATTTCCTACGCCTGTCTTTTTCCGGAAATCAACGCGTAGACGTGATATGCAATGCCGGTGGCTTCGTAGCCATCCAGGCCTGTAGCCTGAGCTATGGTAAAAAGCTGGTAGGCCAGAGAACTGAATGGAACAGGCGCTTCAAGCTCTTTGGCCATTTCTAACCCGAACCCGACATCCTTCGGCATCCATGACTTTCGTGGCTTAAATTTTCGGCTCACTACCGCCTGACAAATCCGCTCCACGCTTTCGGAATGCTGCTGTGAATTTCTTAGAACGACCGCGAAGGTTTCCTCTGAGACGCCCCCCTTCTTGAGCCAGTTGCAGATCTCCACGATGCCCATGTGCTGGATAGCCGCCAGCATCGCCATCCCGTTCTTAAGCAGCTTGGCATTGCCTAAACCGCCGACGTATACGATCTTCCTGCCCATCGCCTGAAAAACCGGCATCTGCTCTTGGAAAAGATCCTGTGAACCGGACAGCCAGAGGGACAGGGTTCCCGCCGCCGCAGCCTCTTCAACGCCGCCAGCAGACCCATCGAGCATGCTCCAGCCCCTTTCTCGCAATCCCTCTTCCACGAGCAAAATCGTTTTCTTATCGATGCTGCTGAAATCAATCCAGAGTTTCGCCCCGCTTTTAGCCTCGTGCAGGCCGCGGGATCCCAAACCAACATCTCGGACCGCATCATTGTAAGGCAGCATGGATAGAACGATCTCCGATGCCTCGGCAACCGCCTTTGGAGATTCCTCAAATTGGGCGCCCCGCTCTTCAAGCGCCCGTGCTGCCTCACGTCTGAGATCATGAACAACCAAGCTATACCCCGCCTTGATCAGATTGGCAGCCATGCCGCTGCCCATTCCACCGGTACCGATGAAGCCCAGCCTTTTCATGATCACCTCCCAGTGCAATTCCAGATGATCTCCTTATAGCCTAGTTTGCCCAAAAATTGTAGGAGGCTGAGGATTGCAACACCTGCGGAAAAACCGTATATAGCGACTCAAGAAGGGGGGTACGATGATGGTGAAGCGATGGGCTATTTTTTTAACCTTGATGGGCTGTGTGGATCTATTTTCGTTTAACGCTCTTGCACAGGAATTGAAGTCGCTCGAAGCCGGTGCGAAAAAAGAAGGAAAGTTAAATCTCTACGGCTCCATGCGGGAGGATGAAGCGAAACCCGTCTTGGACAACTTCGAACGCAGGTATCCCGGAATCAAGATCGACTATTTCCGCTCAAGCGATGAAAAACTTGCGAGCAGAATTCTCGCGGAAGCCAAGGCCAAGACTTATAATTTCGACGCGCTTATCTCGTCAGGCTCCTGGGACATCAAGAATGTTGGTATGGTGCTCAAGTGGTCATCTCCTTCCGCTTCGGGAATCAATCCGGATCTCCTGGATCCCGACGGGATGGCCACGCCGGTTTACATCAACACGAATGTCATCCAGTACAACACAAGGCTCGTTGGCAAAGCCGACGTTCCGAAGAGCTACGAAGACCTGGCGCAGCCGAAATGGAAGGGAAAACTCTGCCTGGAAGACTCTGATTTTGAATGGTTCGTGGGAGTGCAGGCTTTCATGGGCAAGGAGAAAGCCCTTGACCTCTTCAAGAGGATCGCTGCGAATCAGCCGGCCATTCGAAACGGCCACGGCCTGCTGTCCGATCTCGTATCCGCAGGCGAATGTCCGATAGCCATCAATAATTACGGCAACCAGGTTGCCAGAGCGCAGAAAAAGGGGGCCCCTACGGATTTCGTGGCCCTCAATCCAGTAGTAACCCTGGTTGTCCCGGCGGTGATTTCGAAAAATGCACCGCATTTAAATGCTGGCAAACTGTATGTAAACTGGATCAGCTCCAAAGAGGGTCAGGAGTTTATCGTTAAAAACGGAGGCCGTATTCCGGTCAGAGTCGACGTAGATCCGGACCCTCCCAAACTCACCAAAGGCCTTAAGTTACAGGTTTCGAAACGCTTGCATGGCAAGGAACTCAAGGACGTGCAGGCGCTTTATCGTCAGATATGGCACGGTCGCTAGCCAGATCGCATACAGCGGTCACGGGGTTTGTATATCGTCAAGCGGTTATTTAGGAAGAGAGACTGTAAGAACAGCCCGAGCCCGCCGGAAAACGCCTCAAAGTTCTTGCGGCGTGAAACGCGCTCAAAAAGACGAGTTCAGGATTGTTTTGCGGCGCCTTGCTTGGACTCCTTTTTTGCCGATCGCCAGGGTCTCTTTTTAACTTTCTGACCGGCGTCCGTCCTGCCCCCGTCCACTCCGGGAAGAAGTTCGACCATAGACAGCGGCGCATGATCACCACGACGCCACCCGACCTTCACGATCCGGGTATAACCGCCCGGGCGGTCTTTGAACCGAGGCGCTACGGTATCGAAAAGCTTACGCACCACGGCTTCATCACGGATGATTCCCAAAGCCTGTCTTCTCGCATGAAGGGTTCCCTGCTTGCCTAGGCCGATCACGTGGTCCGTCCATCGCCTGACTTCTTTGGCTTTTGGATCGGTGGTTTGGATGCGCTCCTCCCGCAACAACGAGGTTACGAGGTTGCTCATCAGTGCCCGCCGGTGACTCGACGTACGATTTAGCTTAACTCCACGCTTGAGATGGCGCATGACTAAGCGGTCTCCTTTTCTTTGGTGCGCCGCCGGCTTTCAATTTCCTCCCGGGAAGGAAAATGATCGAGCTTCATTCCAAGCTCCAGTCCCATCTCACGCAGGATCTCTTTGATCTCGTTGAGGGACTTGTGGCCAAAATTTTTCGTCTTGAGCATCTCCTGCTCTGTCTTTTGAACCAACTCTCCGATGTACTTGATGTCCGCGTTCTGCAAACAGTTTTGAGACCGCACCGAGAATTCGAGTTCGTCCACGCTGCGGAAGAGATTGTCGTTCAGGGGAGTGGATGGAGACTCCTCGCCGGACTCCTGCTTCGGTGTGTCTTCGAAATTGATAAAAATCTGGAGCTGCTCCTGAAGGATCTTAGCCGCATACGCCAGAGCGTCATCCGGCTTGACACCACCGTCGGTCCATAGTTCCATAACCAAGCGATCGTAATCCGTTCTCTGCCCGACCCGCGCGTTCGTCACCTGAAAGTTGACTTTGCGAATCGGAGAGAAAATCGCGTCCACAAAGATCGTATCCACCGGCGCATTCTCTTCCTTGTTTCGCTCCGCCGGGACATAGCCCCGCCCGAGCTTCGCGACCAATTCCATCTCCAGTTTCGCATCCTGGGACAAAGTAGCAATGTGCTGCTCGGGACTGAGAATCTCCACATTCGGACCCGGGATGATGTCCTTTGCCTTAACCGTCCCGGGACCTTTAGCTTCGATTCTCAAAATCTGAGGCTCCGAGTCATGCAGTCGAAGACGAACCTCTTTGAGATTAAGTACAATATCCGTCACGTCTTCTGTAACTCCGGGTAGAGTCGAAAATTCGTGCAAAATTCCCTTCATCCGCACCGACACGATGGCGGAGCCCACGAGTGAGGAGAGAAGTATCCGCCGGAGCGAATGACCGATGGTTTGCCCGAAGCCCCGCTCAAAAGGCTCCGCGTAAAATTTACCGTAGCTAGAGGTCAAGCTCTTTTCGTCGACCTCAAGCTTCTGGGGTGTCATCAAATCGGCCCAATGCTTTTGCATGGAATCTCCCATATTGAGTATTACTTGGAGTAGAGCTCCACAATGAACTTCTCATTGATGGGCGCCGTGATGTCGCTCCGGGCGGGAAGAATCTTGATCTTACCGCTGAAATTCTCCCGATCCACCTCAGCCCACTCCGGAACTCCCCGCCTTTGCGCGCCTTCCAGGGCGGAGACGACCCGCCCCATCTGACGACTTTTCTCTTTGACCGAAATCACGTCACCAACGCGCGTATAATAGGACGGGATCGTCACGCGTCGATTGTTGACCAAAATATGGCCGTGCCGAACCAACATTCGGGCATCGGCCCGGGAACTGGCAAACCCCAGCCTGTAAACAACGTTATCGAGCCGTCTCTCCAAAAGAACCAGGAGGGCTTCACCCGTGATCCCCTTGACCTTCTCAGCCATTGCGAAGGTGCGGCGAAATTGACTCTCCAGCAAACGGTACATCCGTTTGACTTTCTGCTTCTCCCGGAGCTGAATGCTGTACTCCGAAAACTTCTGTCTGGCCTGCCCATGCTGCCCTGGTGGATAGTTCCTCCGCTCAATCGCGCATTTGTCAGTGTAACAACGCTCCCCCTTGAGAAAGAGTTTCAGATTCTCGCGCCGGCACAGCCGGCATACTGATCCTGTATATCTAGCCAATCAATCCTCCTTCACACTCTTCGCCGTTTCGGTGGCCGGCAACCATTGTGCGGAATGGGCGTAACATCCTTGATGAGGTTAATATTGAACCCCGCAACCTGCAAAGATCTGAGCGCCGATTCCCTACCCGCCCCAGGTCCGCGCACAAAAACCTGAATAGTCCGCACGCCATGGTCCATGGCCTTTTTAGCAGCGCTGTCCGCCGCCTGCTGAGCTGCGAAAGGAGTCCCTTTCCGTGACCCCTTGAATCCCATGGCTCCGGCGCTCGACCAGGAGATAACATTCCCCTGGAAATCGGTAATGGTCACGATCGTGTTGTTAAAGGTGGAGTGAATGTGAGCGATTCCTTCGGATATATTCTTCCTGCCCTTTTTTTTGCGCGCGCTCTTTTCTGTCGGCTTTTCTTCTCCCGCCCCTGCGGACTTTTTTTCCTGGACCTTTTCGTCGCCTTTCGCCATGATCTTCCCCTCAATTAATGGCCAAACGAGGCCTGCCTATCCTTTCGATGGAGGAGCCTTTTTTCCCGCCACGGTCCTGCGCGGCCCCTTCCGGGTCCGTGCGTTGGTGTGTGTACGTTGGCCCCGAACAGGCAAACCTTTACGGTGCCGGAGCCCACGATAAGACCCCATATCCAGATGACGCTTAATGTTCATCGATATGTCCCGCCGAAGATCCCCCTCGACCTTGTGCCCTTGGTCGATGATCTGACGGATCTTCACCACCTCGTCATCTGTGAGATTGTCGCTCGAAGCATCAAAATTTATCGCCGCTTCCTGGAGAATCCTTCGCGCAGCGCTCCTCCCAATCCCGTAGATATAAGTCAGAGCGATCTCCATCCTCTTGTTTTTCGGCAAATCCACCCCTGCTATTCGCGCCATTTTTTCTCCTTGGCTCTCTTATTCCAGCCAGCATTAGCCTTGTCTTTGTTTGTGCCGGGTATTCACACAATCGACCCTCACCACTCGCTTACGCCGAATTACCCTACACTTGCTACAGATCTTTTTTACCGATGCCCTGACTTTCATACATTATCTTTCTCTTTCTACTTCTCACGGTAGGTGATCCTTCCTCTGGCCAAATCGTAAGGAGACAGCTCAATTCTCACCTTATCCCCGGGAAGGATCTTTATGTAGTGCATCCGCATTTTGCCTGAGATATGGGCCAGCACTTTATGCCCGTTATCCAGTTCCACCCGGAACATGGCATTGGGCAGCGTCTCAAGCACTGTCCCGGTCACCTCAATGGCATCTTCTTTTGGCATACAAAAGACTCGGTGTGGATAGACTCCCGGCGGACTAGAGCAGACTCAAAATATACGGACCATCTTTCGTAATGGCCACAGAGTGCTCAAAATGGGCAGCGAGACGCCGATCCTTAGTGACTGCCGTCCAGCCATCCTCCTTGAGCTCCACCTCATGCCCTCCCTCAGTCACCATCGGTTCGATGGCAAGAACCATCCCTTCCCTCAGCCTGATTCCGCGATCAGGCTCCCCGTAATTGGGAACCGGAGGCTCCTCATGGAGCTTTTTGCCAATGCCGTGCCCCACAAAAACCCGAACGACTGAGAATCCCGCGTTTTCGACCGTCGTCTGAATCGCAGAGGAAAGATCTCCCAGTCTCTTACCTTCGTGGAGCTGGTCGATACCCCTATAAAGCGCCTGTTCGGTTACTCGCATCAGCCGTTCGGCCTCTTCGCTCACTTTGCCAACACCCACCGTTATGGCGGCATCGCCGTAATAGCCCTCGTAAATAACACCAAAATCAAGTCCCACAATATCACCGGTCCGCAGCGTGCGACTCGAAGGGATGCCGTGAACGATCTCTTCATTGACCGAAGTGCACAGCGAACGCGGAAAAACTCTCCCTCCCATCGTGTATCCCTTGAACGCCGGCCGCGCGTTCTTTTTGTACGTCAATTCCTCCGCAAGCTCATCCAGATCTGATGTTTTGACCCCCGCGGCCGTTTTCTGCTTTAACTCCTGCAGTATTTCGGCGACAATGACATTGGCGTGCCTGAGGATTTCAATCTCTCGCGGAGATTTAAGAGAGATCATGCTCGAACTTCGTTGACTGCTTTGATTATTCGATCCCGGATCTCCTCCATACTCCCCACGCCGTCAATCTCTTTGAGAAGACCCTTCCTCCGATAGAGGTCAATTAACGGAGCCGTTTGTGTTTTGTAGACATTTAGGCGCGCTTGAATCGTTTCCTCACGGTCATCTTCGCGCTGGTACAGGTTCCCATGGCACCGGTCACAAATTCCCTCTCTTTGGGGAGGGCTGAAGGCAAGATGATAAAGAGCCGCGCATCGGCTACAGGCTCGTCGACCTGTAAGCCTTTGAATCAGAATAGCGTCAGGGACCCGGAGGTTAAAAACACAGTCAAGCGCCGCTCCCATATTTTGTAGGATAGCCTCCAATCCGCTTGCCTGCGCAATCGTCCTGGGAAACCCATCCAGGATAAATCCGTTTCGACAATCCGGCTGACGGATCCGCTCACCGACGAGGCTTACGACCAGCTCGTCGGGAACCAATTCACCTCTGGCCATATATTGCGCAGCTTGCCGCCCTAGGCTGGTCTGCGCTTGCACGGCCTCGCGAAGAATATCGCCAGTGGACACCTGACAGGCCGCATAGTTACGTTCGAGGAATTTTGCCTGCGTTCCCTTGCCGGCCCCCGGAGGACCCAAAAAAACGATCCGCACGGCACGTCCAAGAGGCAAGCTAACCCCTTCTCCCTCGCAATCGACCCCGCTTCATGAATCCTTCGTAATTCCGGGTAATCATGTGGGTCTCGAGTTGACCGACGGTATCGAGGGCAACGCCCACAACAATCAGCAGTGCCGTTCCACCAAAGAAAAAAGGCACATTAAACTGGCTGATCAGAATCGTCGGTAGAAGCGCGACGATAGAAAGATAGATCGCGCCGCCGAGCGTAATTCTGGACAGTACTCGATCAATAAACTCGGCCGTCTTTTGCCCTGGACGAATTCCGGGAATGTACCCCCCGAATTTCTTCATGTTTTCGGCCACGTCCACGGGATTAAACACAACCGCAGTGTAAAAATAACAAAAAAACACAATTAGAGCCATGTAAAGCAGATCATGCAACCACTGCCCAGGCGCCAGGTAAGCGGCCGCCGCCTGAGCCCACGGGTGCTGCACGAACTGAGCCACCGTCGCGGGAAATATGAGAATCGACGAAGCAAAAATAGGTGGAATGACACCGGAAGTATTGATCTTCAGCGGCAGGTGCGAGCTCTGCCCGCCGTACATTTTACGTCCCACGACCCGTTTGGCGTATTGGACAGGAATTCGTCGCTGTCCCCGCTCCATGAAGATAATCGTACCCACGACGGCGATCATCAGCGCAACGATGAAAAGCACCACCAGAATTCCCAGCTCGCCTTCCTGCACAAACTGAAAAGTCGATGTAATACCCGATGGCAAACGCGCCACGATTCCGGCAAATATGATCAGCGAAATGCCGTTTCCGATGCCTCGTTCAGTGATCTGCTCGCCCAGCCACATAATGAAGGCCGTGCCCGATGTAAGCGTTACGACGGTCATCATGCGAAATTTCCAGCCGGGCTCCAATACGATCGCTTCGCCCGCGGGCCCCCGAGTGCCCTCAAGACCGAAACTGATCATCAGCCCCTGAATAATCGAAAGAACAACGGTACCGTATCGAGTATATTGGGTGATTTTTCTGCGACCGACTTCACCTTCTTTTGAAAGCCGTTCCAAATAGGGGAACACCACCGTCAAAAGCTGCAAGATAATCGATGCGCTGATATAGGGCATAATGCCCAGAGAAAAAACGGAGAACTGCTCTAGCGCGCCACCCGAAAAAAGATTAAATAAACCAAAGATCGTGTCTTTCACCTGATCGAAAAATGCTGCCAGGGCATGCCGATCGATTCCGGGAGTGGGGATATGAACCCCCACCCGGTATACAGCCAGCATGGCAAAAGTAAAAAACAGTCGCCGCCTGAGCTCAGGGATTTTTGTCGCGTTCTGGAAACCTTCAATCATTGGAGATCAATTCCGCCCTACCACCTTGCGCCTCGATAATTTCTTTCGCTTTTGTAGAGAAGGCATGGGCTTTGACCGTTAAGGTCTTCTTCAGAGATCCATCCGCCAGAATCTTCACCGTTGGATTTTTTCCGTGAATAATTCCGCGTTCCCGCATCAATTCGGGAGTAACCTCGGTTCCCGAGGGGAACATTTCCAACCGCCCCAAATTCACCACCTCCCGGAGCGTCCTGAAAGGGTTATTAAAGCCGCGCTTCGGCACCCGGCGCTGGAGAGGCATCTGCCCCCCCTCAAAACCTGGCCGTGTTCCTCCACCGGCTCGAGCGCCCTGTCCTTTATGCCCGCGACACGACGTCTTTCCATGACCTGAGCCATCTCCTCGTCCTACCCTTTTCTTTTTTTTCTTTGAGCCGGGAGCTACGCCAAGATTATTTAGCTTCATCATCATGACTGTATTTCCGCCAAAGCCTTTCCTCTTCTTAGAGCGATCTCTTCCGGGTAACTCAAGCTCTTCAAGGCCTCGAATGTCGCCTTCACCATGTTGTGGGGATTGTTCGAACCAATGCACTTTGTCAACACATTTTGGATTCCTGCAGCCTCAACCACGGCACGCACTCCGCCACCGGCAATAACTCCAGTGCCATCTGAGGCCGGTCTCAGCATAACATATCCCGCGCCGAACCTCCCTCTGACATCGTACGGTATCGTCCCATCTAAGACAGGAACCCGGATCAGGTTCTTTTTTGCCTGTTCCAACCCTTTCCTGATCGCCTCGGGCACTTCATTTGCCTTCCCCAAACCATATCCAACCGTGGACTTGCCATCACCTACGACGACCAGCGCGTTGAAGCTAAAACGCCGCCCGCCCTTAACGACTTTGGCGACCCGGCTGATATGAACGACTTTCTCTTTTAGTTCCAATCCTTGTGCATCAATTCGTTCCAAAGAACCCTCACCTTGGTCAGAAAACTAAACCGCCGTCTCGTGCGGCCTCCGCCAGTGCCTTCACTCTTCCATGATAAAGAAACCCATTCCGGTCAAAAATCACCCGGTTGATATCTTTCTCCTTACATTGTCGCGCCAGAGTGAGTCCGACCAGCCGAGCCGCTTCCACTCCTTTTGCCCCGTCCAGCTTATCCTTCAACTCGGCGGAGAGTGTGGAGGCCGAGGCCAGGGTTTTTCCGGTTTCGTCGGTGATCACCTGAGCGTAGATGTGCTTCAGACTTCGATAAACACACAAGCGCGGACACCCGTCGGTCCCTTGAATAGTCTTCCGCACCCGCTCCTGCCTCCGCTTGCGCCCGATTTTTTTTGAATGACGAAGGGACATTTCTGAATCCTCCAGCGTCTATGACGAGCCAGCAGCTCCCACAGCTTTTCCGGCTTTACGCTGAATAGTTTCCTCCCGATACTTGATTCCTTTTCCCTTGTACGGTTCGGGAGGACGCAGCTGGCGAATTCTGGCCGCTGTCTTTCCCAGAAGCTCCCGGTCCGCGCTGGTCACTGTCAGAATCGTCTGCCGGTCCACCGTTGCCGTGACTCCGGTCGGCAAAGGGAACAGAATAGGATGAGAATACCCCAGGGAGAAATGAATGTCGCTTCCCTTAATTTCCGCACGGTAACCGACGCCGTTGATCTCGAGGGTTCTGCTGAACCCACGGCTGACTCCCTCAACCATATTGGCGATGAGCTTGCGGGTAAGGCCGTGTAAGGCTCTGCTTTTCCTCGCCTCGGTCTCCCGCGAAATTCGCAGGTGATTTTCCTCTATGTTGACATGGATTGTCTGAGGCACGTCAGCCGCAAGCTTGCCCTTGGGCCCTTCCACCTGAACGACTGCACCCTTCAAACTGACACGAACTCCGTCCGGAATGGCTATGGGGAGTTTTCCAATACGGGACACGTTACACCTTGCCTTCTTACCAAACAGAACAGATCAGTTCTCCACCAAGATTAGACTTTTGAGCATTCCGATCCACCAGGATTCCTTTGGGAGTTGAAAGGATATTGATACCAAGTCCTTTGCGGATCGGAGGAATCTCGTGCGCGCCCACATACACTCTTAGACCTGGTCGGCTAACCCGTCGAAGACCGGAAATAATGGGATTTTTGTTCTTGTCGAATTTTAACTGTATTCGTAATTCCTCACCTTTCCAATCCTTTGCCTTGACCCGTTTCATGTCTTGGAGATAGCCCTCATCCACAAGCACCCGAGTGATTCCTTCTTTGACTCGGGACCACGGTACCACGACAGCCTCGTGCCGTGCCCGCGCCGCATTTCGAATTCGAGTCAGCATATCCGCAATCGGATCCGTCATTCCCATGTTTTTGTCCCCATCCTCACCAACTCGCCTTGATCAGGCCAGGGATTTGCCCCTTTCGGGCAAACTCCCGCAGGCAAATCCGGCACAATCGGAAGCGACGGTAAAAGGCTCTGGCCCTGCCGCAGAGAGGACAGCGGTTATACTGCCGCACCTTGAACTTATTAGGCCTTTCAGCCTTTACTCGAAGACACTTCTTGGCCAACTTGGACTCCCTTCGCTTCTCTTAACTGGAAAAGGGTATGCCGAGGTATTTCAGCAACGCCCTTCCTTCTCGATCTGTTTTGGCCGTCGTGACAAAGGATACGGTGAGTCCGCGTGCCTTGTCCACCTTATCCGCCTGAATCTCGGGAAAAATAATTTGTTCCCGCAGGCCCAGAGAGTAATTACCACGCTGATCAAAAGAGCGGTCCGACACTCCCTTAAAATCTCTGACTCGAGGCAGAGCCACGTGGATCAAACGGTCCAGAAATTCATACATCCGCTCCCGCCTCAACGTTACCATGCATCCAATGGGCACACCTTCTCGGAGTTTGAAATTCGCAATCGCCTTTTTAGCCCTGGTGATGACCGGCTTCTGCCCGGCAATAGCTGCCATCTCCGAGACCCCCGCGTCCAAGGCCTTTATGTTCTGAATAGCCTCGCCGAGCCCGGAGTTTAATGTGATTTTTTCCAACCGCGGTACCTGAAGCGAGTTCTTGTAACCGAACTCCTTCATCATGGCAGGCACCACCTCTTCCTGATATTTCTTCTTAAGCCGAGGAGCTTCCATCGCATCAATCCAAAGCTTCGCCGCAACGCCGGCAGATACGCACCTTCTCTCCCTTGTCCAAAACCTTTTTACCGATTCGAACCGGTCCATTGCACTTGTCACACATAACCATCACATTGGAGACGTGAACAGGCGCTTCTCTTTCCAAGATTCCGCCGGGCTGCTGCGGCCCGCGAGGCTTCGTGTGCCGCTTGAGCAGATTCATCCTCTCGATGACGACCAGTTTTTTTTCCGGGATCACCTTCAGAACTTTGCCGGTTTTGCCCCGCTCTCTTCCGGTGATCACCATTACGCTATCGTTCTTTCGAATGTCCACAAGTCCCCGTTCTACTTTTGATGCCGGTTCTCCGCAGGTGCCGCTAAAGCACTTCCGGAGCTAGGGATATAATCTTCATGAATTTTTTAGCTCTGAGTTCCCGCGCAACTGGGCCAAAGATTCGAGTCCCGATCGGCTCCCTCTGATTATCAATAAGAACCGCTGAATTATTATCAAATCGAATATACGTTCCATCCGGGCGTCCCAATTCCTTGGCGGTCCGAACGACAACCGCCTTCATCACATCACCTTTCTTCACTTTGCTGTTGGGAATCGCCTCTTTAACGGAAACTACGATGATATCGCCAATAGACGCGTACTTGCGCTTGCTGCCTCCCAGAACTTTGATGCATTGCACTTTCCGGGCTCCCGAATTGTCCGCCACATCCAACACCGTTCTCATCTGAATCATGGATCGACCTCGTCATAATCTAAACGGCGGACCCGGAGGTTGCGGTATTGAGTCCTTCCGTCTTTACGGTCGCCGCTTTTCCTAAGACCTGCCTGACCCGCCAACGCTTCTCCCGGCTAATGGGCCGACATTCCACGATAAGGACTTGATCCCCGACCCGGCATTCATTTTTCTCATCGTGAGCCTTCACTTTGGTGCTGCGCCTGAGGTATTTTTTGTACTTCGGATGCATCACAGTTCTTTCCACGGACACCACCACCGTCTTTTGCATCCGATTGCTGACGACGGTTCCCCTCCGTTCCTTGCGAGCACTCCTCTGTTCCATATGATTTATGTTTCCTTACCCTGGAGCGCACGCTCTCTGAGAAGTGTCTCTATCCGCGCTAAATCCCGCTTTGTCTGCCTTAGCTTCATGGGGTTCTCCAACCGACCTGTGCCACGCCGGATTCTCAGGTGAAAAATTTCTTCTTTGAGCTCTGCGCGCTTTTGCTCAAGCTCGTGCTGACTCACTTCTCGAAGTTTCTTAGCTTCCATGAGCCATCCCTCTCCGCTCCACAAAATGGGTGGGTAGAGAAAGCTTATGAGAGGCAAGGCGAAAGGCCTCGCGGGCCAGATCTTCTTGAACTCCCTCCATCTCAAAGAGTATTCTCCCCGGCTTGACCACGGCGACCCACATTTCCGGTGAGCCTTTCCCTTTTCCCATACGGGTCTCAGCCGGTTTTTTGGTTAATGGCTTGTCCGGAAAAATACGAATCCAGACCTTGCCTCCACGCTTGAGATAACGGGTGAGAGCGACACGGGCTGCCTCAATCTCGCGCGCGGAGACCCAACCCCTGTCCATAGCCCGCAGGCCATAATCTCCAAAAGCCAGAGTAGAGCCCCTGAGAGCCATGCCAGCCCTTCTCCCCTTTTGCTGCTTGCGGTATTTGACTTTTTTTGGCTCCAACATTTTTGAATTCCCAAACTCTTAATACTTGGCTACTCTGGGTTTAAGCCGCCCCCAGTACGCCCCTCTGCTGCTCTTCCTTTTCAGTCAGGATCTCACCGCGAAAAATCCAAACTTTAACCCCGATCACTCCATACGTTGTGCGTGCTTCGGCGAAGCCATAGCTAATGTCGGCACGGAGTGTGTGCAGGGGTACCCGACCTTCGCGATACCACTCCGTTCGCGCAATTTCAGCACCGCCCAATCTTCCCGCGCATTGGATTTTGATGCCTTCGGCGCCCATTCGCACCGCTCGAGAAACGCTTTCTTTCATCGCCCGCCGGAACGCGACACGCCGTTCCAACTGCAAGGCCACATTTTCCGCCACCAACTGCGCGTCCAAATCCGGGCGGCGCACCTCGTGGATATTGAGATAGACTTCGCGGTCCGTTAAACGAGTGATCTCCTCTTTGAGTTTCTCAATCTCGGCGCCTTTTTTGCCGATCACGATTCCTGGACGAGCCGTATGGATATTCACTTTGGCCTTGTTAGCGGCTCTTTCGATTTCAATTTTCGAAATACCCGCGTGGTACAGACGATTTTTTAGAAAGTTTTTTATCTTGATGTCCTCATGCAAAAGCTTTGCAAAGTCATGACGCGCATACCATTTTGAGTCCCATGTCTCAATAACGCCGACCCGAAAAATTCTGGGATGAGTCTTCTGGCCCATTGCGCCTTATCTCCTCTCATCGACAACGACGGTAATATGACTCAGGCGCTTGCGAATCCGAGTAGCTCGCCCCATCGCCCGCGGCATAAAACGCTTCCACATGCCCCCTTCCCCTACTGCAGCTCGCTTTACATAAAGCCGATCCACATCCACGCTTTGGGTAGCCTCTGCATTAGCCACAGCTGCCCGAACCGTCTTAGCGACAATCGCGGCCGAGCGCTTGGGAATGAACTTCAGGACATTCAGAGCCTCCTCGACACCTTTTCCCCGGATCTGATCTACTACCAGCCTGACCTTCCGCGGCGAGACTCGAACAAATCTAGTAATAGCGCGCGTCTCCATCAGCTCCACTTCCGTTCGTTCAACTCGTCAACTTCCCGGCTTGGGAGCAGGTGCCTTAGGAGCCGTTGGGGGAGCGGTGCCTGCCACGCCCCCGTGAGCGGTCTCCTTGGCCTCTCCCTTGCGATCACCGGAATGGACAAAAAAGGTGCGCGTGGGTGCGAATTCCCCCAGTTTGTGACCGACCATATTTTCTGTGACATACACGGGGATGAATTTTCTTCCATTATGGACACCAATCGTATGACCGATCATCTCCGGAATAATCGTCGACCGGCGAGACCACGTCTTAAGAACCCGCTTCTCCCGGTTAGTATTCATGGCTTCGATTTTTACCTTGACGTGGTCGTCAACAAACGGCCCCTTCTTAATCGATCGTGCCATAGTCCTTAAACCTCTCTGCGTTTCACGATATATTTGTCGGACGCCCGGTTTTTTCTTGTCCTGTATCCCTTTGTCGGCTTACCCCAGGGGGTCTGGGGATGATTTCCCTTAGAGCGACCCTCTCCTCCTCCATGAGGATGGTCCACCGGATTTTTTGCTATGCCTCGGGTTACCGGCCTTCTTCCCAACCAACGCACTCTCCCTGCTTTCCCCTGGGAGACATTTTCCTGGTCGACGTTTCCCAACTGTCCCACCGTAGCTCGACACTCAGCGAGCACATTGCGAAGCTCGCCCGACGGGAGCTTCACCAATGCATAAGTTCCCTCTTTCGCCATCAACTGCGCAGCAGCGCCCGCGCTCCGGGCCATTTGCCCACCTTTGCCAATCTTCAGTTCAATATTGTGGATCATCGTCCCCACAGGGATGTATTTGAGCGGCAATGAGTTTCCCGGTTGAATGTCCACCTTATCATCACCGGAAACCACTGAATCTCCCACCTTAAGGCGGTCCGGCGCCAGAATGTAACGCCGCTCACCATCAGCATAGCAAAGAAGCGCGATCCGAGCGGAACGATTCGGATCATACTCGATCGCCTCAACCTTTGCTGGGACTCCTTTCTTGTTCCGTTTGAAATCAACGATCCGATAAAGGCGCTTGTGGCCGCCTCCCCTGTGGTCGCTGGTAATTCTTCCCGTATTGTTTCTACCGCCCGTGCGCGCTCGCGGCGACAACAGACCTTTTTGAGGCTCCGTTTTAGTAATTTCTTCGAAGGTCATGCCCGTCCGAAAGCGCATGCCAGCAGAGGTCGGTTGATAAGTTTTAGTGGCCATTTTTTTACTTTAGTCGAATAATGTCAGTCTGTAATCCCAACCAGCAAGTCTCATGCACCGCCGAAGAAATCAATCTTGTCTCCTTCTCGCAGAGTCACATAGGCTTTTTTCCACGCAGGCAATTGGCCCATACTTTTTCCGACGCGTCTCATCTTACCCAAATAGCGAATCGTTCTGACCTTAAGCACCTTGACCTTGAAAAGGGTCTCGATCGCTTTCTTGACTTCAATTTTGTTGGCGTCGGAACGCACCTTGAACACAACTTGGTTAACCGTTTCCCCAAGTCCAGAGCCCTTCTCAGTAATCAACGGTGATTGAATAATTTGATACGGCTCTCTCATGACACTAACCTTTTTTCGATAACTTCAAGCGACTCCTGCGTCAGGACCAGGTTCTCGTAACGGAGCAGATCATAGACATTGAGCCCTTCGGCCCTGAGGACTTTCACCGAAGCGAGATTCCTCGCGGCACGCTCCAGAAAGTCATCCGAAGCGGGGATGATGATCAAGGCGCTTTTGACCTCGAGGTTCTCTAGCAGTTTACGCATGATTTTAGTCTTGGCCTCGCCCAAGACTAGGTTATTTACGACAATAAGCTTACCGTCCTGATGTTTGAGGCTGAGAGCGGACAGCAGAGCTTCCTTTCGAGCGCTCTTTGGAAGTCGATAAGAATAGTTTCTGGGCTGAGGTCCAAAAATCGTTCCTCCACCGACCCAGAGAGGAGATCTTATGCTTCCGGCACGGGCTCTTCCCGTTCCTTTTTGACGCCAGGGCTTTCTTCCACCCCCGCGGACCAATCCCTTTGTCTTGGTCGCTGCTGAACCCGCTCGGCGGTTGCTAAGTTGCATGACAACTTCCTGTTGCAGCAGGTACGGACGAATCTTGGTCCGAAAGACTTCGTCTTTGAGTTGGGGATGTATAACCTGAACTTCCATCGTTAGTGATTCCCTTTGACGGCGGGTCGGATTAACACGAGCCCTTTGCTGACTCCGGGGACAGATCCTTTAACCAGAAGAAGATTCTCCTCGTCCCGCACTGCGATAATTTTGAGATTCTGAACGGAAACTCTTTCATCGCCCCAATGACCGGCCATCCTCTTTCCCTTGAAGACGCGGCCTGGAAAGGATCGGTTGCCGATTGAGCCCCCGTGACGAAAATACTCGTGTGTACCATGAGAGGCCGGAAATCCTGCGAACCGCCAACGTTTTATGACGCCGGAAAAGCCCCTCCCTTTAGAGGTTCCCGTCACATCAATAAGATCTCCTGACTTAAAGATATCAGAGGCTTTGATTTCCTGTCCGATCTCATAGGGAGTCACGTCCGCCCACCGAAACTCACGCAAGATTTGGAACCCCCCTTTCCCCGCTTTTCGCATGTGACCCTGCTCCGCCCTATTGAGCCTTTGGGGCTTTTTGTTCGCAAAACCAAGTTGCAAGGCGGTATAGCCATCCCTGGAGGTCTCTTTTTTCTGAACAATGACACAGGGGCCGGTTTGGATAACCGTAACGGGAACGACGCTTCCATCCGGGCCAAAATACTGCGTCATCCCCATCTTCTTTCCAATAAGACCTGTCATAAGTTTTAGTTCTCAGATTTGAGTTCTTAGCTTCCGGTCGATCAATTCACGCCTAAACACAAAAACTTGTCACTGGAGTTTGATCTCCACATCGACCCCGGCGGCCAGATCGAGTTTTCCCAAAGCATCGATGGTTTGTTGGGTAGGCTCGAGGATATCTAGCAAGCGTTTGTGGGTCCGAATCTCAAATTGATCCCGGGACTTTTTATCCACATGGGGTGAACGATTCACTGTAAATCTCTCGATCCGGGTGGGCAGCGGAATAGGCCCCGCCACCCTTCCCCCGGTTCTCTTTACGGTCTCCACGATTTCGCCCACCGATTGGTCCAACACCCGGTGGTCATATGCTTTTAGCCGAATCCGGATCTTCTCATTCATACCCGCACAAACCCCAAAATGGGACTAGATCCCAACTGCTTTAGCGCTAATCTCCTCGGAGATGGTCGTTGGCACCGGTTCATAATGGGAGAACTGCATCGTGTAAGTAGCCCTCCCCTGAGTCATCGAGCGCAGCTCTGTCGCGTAGCCAAACATCTCTGCCAGAGGAACTCGCGCCTCGATCACCTGAGCCGCGGGTCGGGAATTCATGCCGAGCACTTTTCCGCGGCGCGAACTGATGTCTCCAATGACCTCTCCCATGAATGCTTCGGGCACAACCACTTCCACGGCCATAATAGGCTCTAATAGTACTGGATTGCCTTTGCTGATCGCGTCCTTAAAGGCCAGAGACCCGGCAATTTTGAATGCAATTTCAGAGGAATCAACCTCATGATAGCTCCCGTCCAACAAACTGACCTTAACATCGACCACCGGATAACCCGCGAGCGTACCACTTTCTGAAGCTTCCCGGACACCTTTTTCCACCGCGGGTATGTATTCTCGGGGCACCCTGCCGCCCTTAACGGCATCGACAAAGTCAAAGCCAGTTCCGGGACGTTGAGGCTCGACCCGCAAGACAACATGCCCGTATTGCCCACGACCGCCCGTCTGGCGAATAAACTTCCCCTCACGCTCAACGGCCTTGCGAATGGTTTCCTTATAGGCCACCTGGGGCTTGCCAACATTCGCCCCTACATTGAATTCCCTAAGAAGCCGGTCCACGATGATTTCCAGATGAAGCTCTCCCATCCCGGAAATGATGGTTTGTCCGGTTTCTTCGTCGGTTCGCACTCTGAAGGAAGGATCTTCTGTCGTTAGCTTCTGTAATGAAAGGCCGAGCTTCTCCTGGTCAGCTTTGCTCTTCGGTTCAATCGCAATGGAAATAACTGGCTCTGGAAACTCTATTGCCTCGAGAATGATCGGACGGTCTTCGTCACAGAGAGTATCTCCGGTCGTGGCCGTTCTCAACCCGACAGCAGCCGCGATGTCTCCGGAGTATACTTCCTTGATCTCTTCTCGCTTATTTGAGTGCATTTTGAGAAGACGGCCAATTCTCTCTCTTTTCCCCTTCGTGGAATTATAGATGCTGGAACCGGAAAACAGAGCGCCCGAGTATACGCGGAAAAAAGTAAGGGTACCCACAAAGGGATCTGTCATAATTTTGAACGCCAAGGCTGAAAAAGGCGCTTCGTCGCTCGGAACCCGCTGTTCTGTAGCCTGCGTCGTGGGATGCTGCCCCTGCACCGGAGGAACGTCGGCGGGGGAAGGAAGATAATCCACCACCGCGTCAAGCAACGGTTGGACCCCTCTATTGCGAAAAGCAGCGCCACACAATACAGGAACGAGCTTGAGTTGAAGATCTGCCGTACGGATGGCCGTACGGATCTCGCTTTCCGTAATCTCTTTGCCCTCGAGATACTTCTCCATGAGAGACTCATCACAATCGGCGACCGCTTCGAGAAGCCTCTCCCGGTATGCCTCGGCCTGCTCCTCCATCTCAGGAGGAATAGGTTGCACTCGGAACTTAGCTCCAAGACTCTCCTCTTCCCAGATAATCGCTTTCATTTGCACCAAATCAACCACGCCGCAAAACTTATCCTCCGCTCCAATTGGTAACTGAATCGGAAGAGGCGTGGCCCCGAGGCGGTCCTGGATCATTTGGACAACCCTGTAAAAGTCAGCCCCAAGACGGTCCATCTTGTTGATGAAGGCGATCCGAGGAACTCGATATTTGTCCGCTTGACGCCAGACGGTCTCCGTCTGGGGCTCGACCCCTCCAACAGAACAAAAGACCGCGACCGCCCCGTCCAGAACCCGCAGTGAGCGCTCCACCTCTATTGTAAAATCAACGTGGCCGGGGGTATCAATAATATTGATGCGGTGGTCCCGCCAAAAACAGGTCGTTGCCGCTGAGGTAATGGTTATACCCCGCTCCTGCTCCTGGACCATCCAATCCATGACGGCTGTACCCTCATCCACTTCGCCGATCTTGTAACTGATTCCCGTGTAATAGAGAATCCGCTCCGTGGTGGTGGTTTTGCCGGCATCAATGTGAGCCATAATGCCGATGTTGCGGGTCTTATCTAATGGAACCGTTCTTGCCATGGGAATCATTGCTTGGAAAAAAAGGAGGCGGTCAAACCGCCTCCTTTTTTCCTTGTAACGCGCGACGAGCTACCAGCGGTAGTGAGCAAAGGCCCGATTGGCCTCTGCCATCCGATGAGTATCTTCTTTCTTTTTTATCGCCCCTCCACGATTATTTGCCGCATCGATCAATTCTCCCGCCAGTTTTTCCTCCATAGACTTTTCAGTTCTCGAGCGCGCTGATTGAATCAGCCAACGCATACCCAAAGAAAGGCGCCGCTGCGGCCGAACTTCCACGGGAACCTGATATGTGGCGCCCCCCACCCGGCGCGATCGAACTTCGACGACGGGTCGGGTATTATCCATAGCTTTTTTAAAAATAGCTAAAGGATCTTCTTTGGTTTTGGCTGCAACGATGTCCAGAGAATCGTATAAGATCCTTTCGGCGACGTTCTTCTTTCCCCGGCTCATGATCGTGTTGACAAATTTCGCGACCAGTCTATCGCTAAATTTCGGATCCGGCAGGACCTCGCGCTTTTTAACTTCTCCCTTGCGCGGCATAAATAAACCTACTTTGGTCTCTTGGCCCCGTACTTGGAGCGACTCTGTCTCCGATCCTGAACGCCTATGGAATCCAAAGTTCCACGAATGATGTGATAACGCACGCCAGGAAGATCTTTGACTCGACCTCCCCGAATCAACACGACAGAGTGCTCCTGTAGGTTGTGACCGACACCAGGTATATAAGATGTGACCTCGATACTATTAGTTAACCGCACCCGTGCAACCTTTCGCAGAGCAGAGTTCGGTTTTTTTGGCGTCGATGTATAAACCCGGGTACACACGCCGCGTTTTTGAGGGCATTCCTGGAGAGCCGGGGCCGTGTTCTTCTTCCGTTGCTTTTCCCTGCTAGCGCGCACAAGCTGATTAATTGTTGGCATAATGTCTCCGACCCTTAACGCTCACAAGTTGCTGTCGTAGCGGAATCGAAATGCTCTCTCAGTAAAATCGACATATATAGCAGACAAACGCGACATTGTCAAAGGCCGATCATCATGCCTGTAAGGCGTCAAGCAATTTGGATGGCTCCTCCACCTCCTCCGGCTCTTCCGTTTCGACCTCCATTTTCGTGTATCTCTCTACACCGGTTCCCGCCGGTATCAGCCGTCCCATGATCACGTTCTCCTTAAGACCACAGAGAAGATCCATTTTTCCGTGAATCGCTGCTTCAGTGAGAACTTTCGTTGTCTCCTGAAAAGACGCCGCAGAGATAAAACTTTCGGTTGACAGAGATGCCTTGGTAATCCCCAGCAGGAGGGGTTCGGCTACAGCAGGCTTCCCTTCCTGAGCGATCACCCGCTGATTTTCCTCTTCGAAACGCCACTTCTCGACCTGGTCGCCAGCCAGAAAATCGGTATCACCTACCTCCTTAATCCGAACGCGCCTGAGCATCTGTCGAACGATGACCTCTATATGCTTGTCGTTGATGCGCACGCCTTGCAACCGATAAATCTCCTGGACCTCGTCCACCAGATACTTTGCGAGTGCTTTTTCCCCTAAGATGTTGAGAATGTCATGCGGATTTGAAGAACCATCCATTAAGGGCTCCCCCGCCTTAACTCGATCCCCCTCATGAACACTGATATGTTTTCCCTTTTGGATCAGATATTCCCTAGGTTCTCCAACGTCGGGGGTGATAACGACCTTGCGTTTTCCCTTGGTATCCTTGCCGAAAGAGACAACCCCGTCGATCTCGCTTATGACCGCGAACTCCTTAGGCTTGCGAGCCTCGAACAACTCTGCAACCCTCGGCAAGCCACCCGTAATGTCCTTAGTCTTCGTTGTCTCGCGCGGTATCTTAGCCAGCGCATCACCCGCATAGATTGTCTGTCCTTCCTGCACGTTGATGTGGGCCCCTACAGGCAAGAGATAGCGAGCCTCCGTAGTCGGCGAAAGACGGGCCGTTTGACCTTCCGGATCCTTGATTGAAATCCGGGGACGCTTGTCCATGTCCTTAAAATCAATGATGACTTTGGTCGAGAGACCGGTCCTTTCATCCACCCTCTCCTCCATGGTGATCCCTTCGAGAATGTCACCAAACTTTACCACTCCCGCGACTTCCGTGAGGATAGGAATCGTGTACGGGTCCCACTCGGCGAGAAGTTCTCCAGCTTTAAGCTTGGAACCTTCTTTCTTTTTCAGCTTGGCGCCATAAACTACAGGATAGCGCTCTCTTTCCCTTTCGCGGCCTTTTCCAATTCCCTCGGGGTAATCGACAATCGCGATCTCGCCATTTCGATTCATTACCACGAGGTCCCCGTCTTTATTCGTCACCGTACTAATATTAATGAACTTGAGAAAGCCTTCATTGCGGGCCTCCAGGGTGGTCTGTTCCGCCCTTCGGCTGGCGGTCCCACCGATGTGAAAAGTTCGCATGGTCAGCTGCGTTCCCGGTTCACCTATGGACTGCGCCGCAATGACTCCGATCGCTTCACCCAGGTTCACCATGTGACCCCTCCCGAGGTCACGCCCATAACACATCCCACAGACGCCTCGTTTTGACTGGCAGGTAAGGACCGAGCGAATTTTGATCCGCTCCAGGCCGGCTTCCTCGATCCTCTGTACCAGATCTTCGTCAATCTCTTCGTTAGCGCGAATGATGACTTCTCCAGTAAACGGGTCTTTGACGTCTTCGAGAGCAACCCTACCCAAAACCCGATCTCCTAAAGGCTCGATGATCTCTCCTCCCTCCATCAAAGGCGTCATTTCAATACCATCGAGGGTTCCGCAGTTCTCTTCCGTAATGACGGAGTCTTGAGCCACATCCACCAGTCTGCGGGTAAGATATCCTGAATTGGCGGTTTTGAGAGCCGTGTCCGCCAGCCCCTTGCGCGCTCCATGAGTGGAAATAAAGTACTGCAACACGGTCAGTCCCTCACGGAAGTTCGCGGTGATCGGCGTTTCAATTATTTCGCCTGAAGGTTTGGCCATAAGCCCCCGCATACCAGCAAGCTGCCGAATTTGTTGCGCGCTTCCTCGAGCTCCCGAATCGGCCATCATAAAGATCGGATTAAAACTAGGCACTGTCAGCTTCCGGCCCGATTCATCCGTGATAGTCTCGGTGCCCAGATCACGTAGCATCTCATCGGCGATCCGATCCGTCACCTCGGCCCATATATCCACCACCTTATTGTAGCGCTCCCCATCCGTAATCAGACCGTTTTTGTACTGCTCCTCAATCTCTCTTACATCCTCGTGGGCCTTTTTGAGCAATTCTTCTTTACTGGCCGGGATCACCATATCTTTGATAGCGATCGAGATCCCCGCCTTGGTCGCGTATCGATAACCGATGTCTTTGAGCTTATCGGCAAGAATAACAGTGGCCTTATTACCCGCCAGTCGATAACTGATATCGATTAAGTTCGCCAGGTCCTTTTTCTTCATGACCCGGTTAAGCTCTTTGAAAGGAATCATGGAAGGCACGACCTCATAGATAAGGACCCGGCCAACGGTGGTCTCCACTCTCTCACCGTTTAGCCTGACCGTAATCGGCGCCTGAATTCCGACCTCCTCCTGGTCGTAAGCAACCCTCACTTCTTCTGGACTAGCAAACACACGTCCCCTTCCCTTCGCATCCAGGCGCTCCCGAGTCATATAATAAAGGCCCAAAACAATATCTTGCGTCGGAACAATGATGGGTTTTCCATTCGCGGGAGACAGGATATTGTTGGTGGACATCATGAGCGCTCGTGCTTCGACCTGAGCCTCAACAGAGAGCGGAACATGGACCGCCATCTGATCACCGTCAAAATCGGCATTGTAAGCGGCGCAGACGAGCGGGTGGAGCTGGATCGCTTTGCCCTCAATCAGAATCGGCTCAAACGCCTGGATTCCCAGACGATGCAAAGTCGGGGCGCGGTTTAGCAAGACCGGATGCTCCCGAATAACCTCATCGAGAATATCCCAGACTTCAGGTCGTTCCTTTTCCACCATCTTTTTCGCGCTTTTAATGGTGGTGACATATCCCCTTTCTTCCAGCTTGTTATAGATAAATGGCTTGAAGAGTTCGAGAGCCATCTTCTTGGGCAACCCGCACTGGTGGAGTCGGAGTTCGGGGCCGACCACAATGACCGAGCGGCCCGAGTAATCCACTCTCTTTCCCAACAGGTTCTGACGAAATCGCCCGGTCTTTCCCTTGAGCATATCACTAAGAGACTTAAGGGGCCGACGGTTCTGACCCGTAATGGCCCTACCCCTCCGCCCGTTGTCGAAAAGCGCGTCCACAGCTTCTTGCAACATCCGCTTTTCATTCCGAATGATCATATCGGGCGCGCTAAGTTCCATCAGCCGCTTGAGACGATTGTTCCGGTTGATGACTCTGCGGTAGAGATCGTTAAGATCCGAGGTCGCAAACCTCCCTCCATCCAAAGGAACAAGCGGCCTCAGATCGGGGGGAATCACAGGAATGACCTCAAGGACCATCCACTCTGGGCGGTTGCCAGAATTTTTGAAGGCGTTGACCACCTTAAGCCTTTTCGCAATCTTTTTTCTCCTCACCTCGGAGTTCGCATCTCGCATGTCCACTCGCAGCTCCTCGGAAAGTTTCTGGACATCCACGGCCTTCAAAAGCTTTCGAATGGCCTCAGCTCCCATCTCCGCGGAGAAATTCGGCCCGTACTCTTCAAGGGCTTTCCGGTAGCGAGCCTCCGTGAGGAGCTCTTTATATTGCAAAGGCGTCGAGCCTGAATCCACAACCACAAAGGACTCGAAGTATAGAATCTTTACGATATCCATAAGCGACATAACGAGCAAGGCACCTATCCGGCTAGGAACTGTCTCTTATACACAACA
>JACQUW010000156.1 GCA_016210115.1 Deltaproteobacteria bacterium
GTATTACAACAACCGGGATGTGCGGTTGGAGGAGATGCCCGTGCCCACGGTTGGTCCGGGTGAATTACTGGTTCGGGTTTACGCCAGTGGAATTTGCGGCAGCGATCTCCTGGAATGGTATCGGATTCAGAAAGCTCCGCTGGTGCTGGGGCACGAAATCGCGGGGGAGATAGTAGCCGTCGGTGATGGTGTGGAGCGCTTTCAGGCAGGCGATCGCGTGTTTGTATCGCACCATGTGCCGTGTGGAAGTTGCCGCTACTGCCTGTCCGGCCATCATTCTGTCTGTGATACGCTGCGCCGGACTCATTTCGATCCTGGAGGGTTCGCCGAGTACATTCGCGTGCCCGCCATTAACGTCCGACTGGGCACATTTATTTTGCCTAAGGCGACGTCTTTCGAAGAGGGCTCGTTCATCGAGCCGCTGGCCTGCGTGGTTCGAGGGCAAAGATTTGCCGGAGTCCCTCGCGATCAGACCGTCCTTGTAATCGGGAGTGGGATCTCCGGTGTGCTCCACGTGCAGCTGGCCCGCGCGCAACGCGCCGCGCTTGTGGTGGCAACGGATGTCAATGAATTTCGTCTCAAGGCAGCCAAACGACTAGGCGCGCATGAGACGCTCCAGGCGAGCGAAAATGTCCCGGCGAGAGTTCGGGAGATCAATGAAGGGCGCTTGGCCGATTTAGTCATTGTCTGCGCAGGCGCTTTGCCGGCCATGCAACAAGCGATCCATTGCGTGGAGCGCGGTGGAACGATCCTCTTTTTCGCCCCCTCGGCAGCCGGCGTCGATATACCGATCCCACTTTTCGATTTTTGGCGGAACGAGGTGACGCTGAGGACATCCTACGCTGCTAGTCCCCAGGACATTAGCGAGGCCATGCGATGGTTAGAGTCAGGAGAGGTGCGGGTGCGCGAGATGATCACGCACCGCCTCAGCCTGGCTGAAGCGGGCCGGGGCTTTCAGCTTATGGCTGAGGCGCAGGATTCCCTCAAGGTCATTCTTGAACCCCACCGGCATTGAGCTGACGAGTAAGAGTTAACGGAACAACCTTGGTCCTCACGTTATTCCTGTTGTTGGAGGGAATGTATGCCAAAGATTTTTGCCGACGTTCTCGCAGCTGTGGGAAACACTCCGCTAATCCGCCTCAACCGGATTACGGCGGGAATTCCCGCGAGCATTTGCGCAAAGCTGGAGGCATCCAATCCCGGGCGCAGTGTTAAGGACAGGATCGCGCTCGCGCTGGTAGAGGATGCGGAGAAGAAGGGACTGCTTAAGCCCGGGGGCACCATCGTAGAGCCGACATCCGGCAACATGGGTGTGGCGCTCGCAATCGTAGCTGCCGTCAAAGGCTATAAGTGCATCTTTACGATCCCCGACAAGATGAGCATAGAAAAAATTCGCCGGCTGCGAGCCTTTGGCGCGGAGGTTGTAGTCACTCCTACGGCGGTGCCTCCCGAGTCTCCGCAGTCTTACTACTCGGTTGCCAGACGGCTCGCGGAGGAGATCCCCGGCGCCTTTATGCTCATGCAGTACGACAATCCTGCCAATACGGAGGCGCACTATGCCTCCACGGGCCCTGAGATCTGGGAGCAAACGGACGGAATGGTGACCCATTTTGTGGCCGGGATGGGAACCGGCGGTACGATTTCAGGAACGGGCAAATATTTGAAGGAGAAAAATCCGCGCTGTACGGTAGTTGGTGTCGACCCGGAAGGGTCGATTCTGGCAAAGGAATTCAAGCGCGAGAGGTGGTCCTGGAGCGATTCGTATCCGTACAAGGTCGAGGGAATCGGAGAGGACTTCGTCCCCAAGAATCTGCTTTTTCAGCACATCGACGATGTGGTCACGATCTCCGATCGTGATTCGTTCTTGACGGCCCGCCGGTTGGCGCGAGAGGAGGGATTGTTCTGCGGAGGATCCTCAGGGACGGCGGTCGAGGGCGCGCTCCGGTACGCGCGTGAGAAGCAGCTCGGAAAGGACGATCTCGTGGTCGTGCTACTGCCCGATGCGGGCGAGATCTATCTCTCCAAAATGTATTCAGACGAGTGGATGAGGCAGAATCAATTCCTTGGCAGGAGCGTCCGGATCGCCGAAATCCTGAGCCAGAAGAAGCGACAATTACCCGAACTTCTCTCGGTTGAGACAACCTCGACGCTGCGCGATGCGATCGAGATGATGAACCGATTCGGAGTTTCCCAACTCCCGGTATTCGAGAAGGGGAATCTCGTCGGATCCGTGACCGAGAGTGTACTTTTTCAGAGGACCATGGATTCTCCTGAAGTGATGAATCTTACGGTGGGAGCTCTGCTCGAGCCTCCGTTTCCTACGGTCGGCCCGGACGAGGATGTATTTGACGTGATAAAGCTTCTCAAGACCGCTCCGGCTGTTCTTGTCCGCCAGGCCGGTGGTTACCTCGGGATTGTGACCCGGTCCGATGTGGTTGAGCGTCTCGGGGGAAGTTTGTAATGCCGCGCAAGAACCACGACCAGCCGGAAATGCGCTTTGCCACTCGGGCTATTCACGTTGGACAAGAGCCAGAGCCCGCGACGGGGGCAGTGACCGTTCCGGTTTACCAGACGAGCACATTCGCCCAGGCCGCGCCTGGAGTCCACAAAGGATACGATTACTCGAGAACGGACAATCCCACGCGCACCGCTCTTCAGAAAGCGCTCGCGAGCCTTGAGTCGGCGGCGCATTGCCTCGCGTTCTCCTCCGGCATGGGCGCTGCGACGACCGCAATGCTCGTGTTTCGAAAGGGCGATCACGTCGTCTCGTCACGCGATCTCTACGGCGGAACCCACAGGCTGTTTCGGCGCGGATTCGAAAATTTCGGGATCACCTTTTCATTCGTGGACACTTCGGAGCTCAAGGAGATCGAGCGCGCGATGACCCGGCAGACGCGCCTTGTCTGGATTGAGTCGCCTACTAACCCGCTCCTGCGGATCACCGATATCAGGGCGGCCGCGAGGATTGCTCACAGCCGCGGCGCTCTATGCCTTGTCGACAACACCTTCGCGTCTCCTTTTTTCCAGCGCCCCCTTTCTCTCGGGGCCGATCTCGTCCTGCACTCGACGACGAAATACATAGCGGGGCATGCGGACGTGGTCGGGGGCGCGATCTGCCTCAATGAGCGCTCCCTCTATGAGCGGCTGAAATTCATGCAGAATGCTGCCGGCGCGACGCCATCCCCCTTCGACTGTTTTCTCACTCTAAGAGGGTTAAAGACGCTGGCCCTGCGGATGCGGGAGCACGAGAAGAATGCAACGCGCGTTGCGCAATTTCTCAAAGACCATCCCCGCGTGCGCCGGGTGCACTATCCCGGTCAGCCGGATCATCCCGGCCATGAGATTGCCGCTTCACAAATGAGCGGGTTTAGCGGGATGGTTTCTTTTGAAGTCAAAGGGGGAGTTTCGGAGGCAAGGCGGGTTCTCTCGCGGTTCCGCCTTTTCAAGATCGCGGAAAGTCTTGGCGGGGTGGAATCGCTCGTAGAGCTACCGGCCGTGATGACGCACGCGTCCATTCCCAAGGAGGAGCGGAAGAAAACGGGCCTTGCCGAAGGACTTATCCGATTATCCGTGGGGATTGAGGATGCGGAGGACCTCCTACAGGACCTGAAGCGGGCGCTGGATCGGCCATAGGGGTAATCGCGGTACACCAGCGCGCGCACCGAGTCTGCCCGCTCACCCATGCTGCCCCGAGCAGCCTCTCCGGAAAACGCTTCTTCCAATACGGGACTCGGTCGTCCCTGACCATGGAATTTCTTGAGTGCGGGCTCATTTCCTGAAAAACAACGAACTCATAGAACTGGATTCGCCTTCGTACCGTAAACAGACAACCTCCTCCCCTTAAGGGGCCAATTCTGGACCCTAATACGATCGCGTGCATATTTGACGGATGACATAACATATGTTATATCAGCCCGAATGGCACAAAGATACCACTTGTCTTTCCGGCCCGGCGACAACTACCCAGACCGCATTAAGCAGTTTCGGGCCGTCCGGGGTCTCACGCAACAAGCATTGGCTGACCGTCTTGGTGTTTCCTTTGCCACAGTTAATCGTTGGGAGAACGGTCAGACGAAACCATCTCAACTTTCTTGGAATCGCCTTCGACAGATGGAGATGGAGATCGGGGAACAGCAAGAAACGTATCATAAAAAGGAGGAAAAGGCTCCACCGATTTTGGATTTCACGGCTCAACCTGATGTCGTTAAGGTGCTGGCCGAAGGAGAGCGCCTTTCGTTCGGTCATCTGGCGAACCCAACCTTTGCAACGGAAATCTCTAGTATCGATCCTCTCCCTCACCAGCGCATCGCGGTTTATGATTACATGCTTAAGCAGGCAAGGCTGCGGTATCTTTTGGCCGACGATGCAGGGGCGGGCAAAACCATTATGTCCGGCCTCTACATCCGGGAAATGCTTTCGCGCCGTCTCTTGCGTCGGGTTCTTATTGTCCCACCTGCTGGTCTTGTCGGGAATTGGCGGCGCGAGCTGCTGACGCTTTTCAATCTTCCGTTCCGGATCGTATCCGGAAATGACGCCCGCAACGATAACCCATTCGTGGGCGAGAATAGCAACCACATCATCATTAGCGTAGATACCCTGGCAAGCCCGCGAGTGTTCACACGCCTCAGCGATCCAGAAGTTGCTCCTTACGACCTCGTCATCTTCGACGAAGCCCACAAGTTATCAGCAGACAGAGGAGCAGACCTCCGTGTTCGTAAGACCGATCGTTATTGCCTCGCGGAGGCACTGGCCGGAATACCGACGCACGATAAGCGCTGGCGCTTGGGTTGGAGCACCCATCATCTCCTTCTTCTCACGGCCACGCCCCACATGGGAAAGGACTATCCTTATTACGCTCTCTGGCGCCTGTTGGAGCCTGAAATGCTGGCCACGCCGGAGGCGTTCAATGAGTACCCGATTGGTCAACGCAGCATGCATTTTATCCGACGAACCAAGGAAGAGATGGTTTACCTCGATGGGCGACCGATGTATCCCAAGCGGATCTCTGACACCCTGGGTTACGATCTCAGCCGCGGCGAGGTGAGCGAACAGGTGCTTTACGATGAGACCACCGATTACCTTCGCTTCGTCTACAACCGTGCAAAGCTTCTGAATCGTGAGGCGGCCCGCTTGGCGATGAGCGTCTTTCAGCGACGTTTGGCGAGCTCAACCTATGCCCTCGTGCGGTCGTTTGAGCGCCGCATTGACAAACTGGATAAGCTCATCGCTGATGTGCAAGACGGAAAACTGACCACTGAGCAGCTCATCACGCTCCAGCAGCGCATTCACGAAGAGGACGACATCTTCGACGCCAAGACCGCTGATGACGAGACTTCCGAGGAAGGCCGCGAGGAAAATGAAATTGCCGAGGAAAAGCTTCTCCAGGGAGTGGTTGCTGCGTCGCTTGCGGACCTCATGGCGGAGAAAAACCAGGTACGGCAGCTCCTCGACCTCGCAAGGAAGGTTTACGACGCTGGACACGAGTCCAAGTTCGAAAAGCTCCGCGAGGTTCTGAGCGACCCCAAATTTGCCGGCGAGAAGTTTATCGTTTTTACCGAGCACCGCGACACTCTAGACTTCCTTGCTAAACGCCTCGGGGGTATGGGTTACACCGGCCAGATCGCGCAGATTCACGGCGGCATGGACTACACCCAGCGCGAAGAAGAGGTCGATCGCTTCCGCAAACCTCTAAGCGACGAAGGGGCACGATTCCTGATCTGCACAGATGCGGCAGGCGAAGGCATCAACCTGCAGTTTTGCTGGATCATGATCAACTACGATGTCCCCTGGAATCCCGCCCGTCTCGAACAGCGCATGGGCCGCATCCATCGATACGGCCAGAAACATGATCCCGTTGTGATCCTGAATCTAGTCGCGCCGTCAACTCGTGAGGGCAGGGTGCTCAAAGTCCTCCTCGATAAGCTGGAGAAAATCCGCAAGGAGCTCCAGTCCGACAAAGTTTTCGATTGCATCGGGCGCATCTTCCAGGGCGTCTCCATCAAGCAATATATGGAATTGGCCGTGACCGGGGATACCGACGATGTAGCCCGTGAACTCGATAGCCATCTCACAAAGGAGCAAGTCGAGGCTCTCGCGGCTCGCGAGAAGTCTCTCTATGGGTCTAGCGGCGATGTTGCCAAAGAACTGCCGCGTCTCCGCTCGAATCTGGAACAGGAGGTATACTTCCGTCTTTTGCCAGGTTACGTGCGGCAATATCTTCAACAGGCTGCGCCGCTTGTTGACATCGAAGTTGAAGGAGACATGGACCGTGTCTTTTCGTTTCGTCCGGCGCGGCCAGGCGCGATGGATCCTTTTCTGCCCGCGTTGGAACTTTACCCCGAGAGCGCCAGAGACAGCCTTTCCGTCTCGCGGCCTGAAGACCCGAAAGGCATGATCTGGCTCCATCCTGGGGAGCCGGTTTTTGAGCGTTTCCGCACTCTCGTAAGCGAAAGGCTCCTAGAGGAGGGAAGGCGTGGCGCGGTCTTCGTGGACCCCACTACCGAAAGACCCTATCTGTTCCACATGGCGCTTCTGTCCGTCATTAGGAAGCCTGATCCGGAGATCCCGGAGCTGGCCAAAGAAGAGGTGTTGGAGTGCCGTTTGGTCGGCGTGAAGCAGTACGAAGGCGCAGAGATTGCCCTTTGCCCTGTCGAGCACCTTCTGCTCCTTAAAGGAGGGCGCGGACTTCCCGCCTCTGCTCAGAGAATGGCCGTAGCGGCAAATGAGCAGAAGGAACTCACGTCCTCCTACCTCGCAGAGCGCGTGGCCCGTGAGATGGCTCTGGAGCGAAAGAAGCGTTTGCTGGAGAGCGTGCCAGAGCGGGAAACCTTCGTCCAGCGCGGATTTGATTATCAAGAAGCCGAACTCGCGGCCGCCCGCGCGAAGCACTCTGAGAAGGCAAGAAGCGGTAATCGCAAGGCTATCGAGGCGCTGGAAGAAGTGAAGCACCTACAACGGCAATTGGCTAATCGCCGCGACAGTGCTTTGGGCGTCTTACGGCGTGAGCCGGAACTCATTGCGCCCGGGACGATCACCTTCGTGGCGCACGCGCTCGTTGTGCCGTCCTCTGATCCAATGGACTTAGAGCAACACGAGATCAACGTCGAGCTGGTTGCCATGAAAATCGCCCAAGCTTTTGAGGAAGCAGCCGGGGCGCGTGTTTTGGATGTCCACATGCCGGAACTCGCCCGTGCGGCTGGGCTACCCGACAACCCCGGATTCGACCTGCTTTCCATTCGGCCGGGAAATGAAAGGCGCGCCATCGAAGTTAAGGGTCGCGCAGGAATAGGCGACGTCGAGGTTTCTGCCAATGAATGGGCTAAAGCCTGCAATATGCGCCGGGGCTATTGGCTCTATGCAGCTTACGACTGCGCCACATCAAGCCCGAGGCTCGTGCGGGTGCAGGACCCTTTTGGCAGTCTGCTCGCTAAGACGAAGGGAAGTGTGCTGATAGGTGCGAAACAGGTGATGGAGGCTTCTTCGCTTAGCCAGGAGAAAGACAGGAGACATGGATAAAAAGAAGAGGCCCCCGAAGCAAAAGATTCGTGGATCTATGCCCCTGGAGCTGGCGGAAAACCTCCGCTCGCTGAACCCATGGTGGCGCGGCGAACCCGGCTTACCCTTGCCGGCCTTTCACCGCTGGCCGTTTTCGAAGCTGAAAAACATGGTGATGGGCGGCTTGGCTCCGGCGACGATCCTTCGCGGCCCCCGCCGCGTGGGCAAGACCGTGTTGTTGCGCCAGCTCGTAGACATGTTCCTCCGCGAAGGAATTTCGCCCTCCAGAATACTCTACGTCCCCTTCGATGATTTGCCTACCTTGGTCGGCCTCCAAGAACCCGTGCTTTCTATTTCCAGGTGGTTTGAAAGAAACATATTGGGCCAGAGTTTCAACGCGGCGGCCAAAGCCGGCGAGACCGTCTTTCTTTTTTTTGACGAGGTGCAAAACCTCGATTTTTGGGCGGAACAAATCAAGAATCTTGTGGACAACCATGCGGTCCGCATCATCGTAACCGGGAGCTCGTCCTTGCGTATCGAAGGTGGCAGGGACAGCCTCGCCGGACGCGTCACAACCCTTGATCTGGGCCCCCTCCTGCTTCGGGAAATCGCGGAACTCCGGTTCGGTGAATCGACCGAACCGTTATGGCCTGACAACGGGCTGGACCATCTTCTCAAAATCGACTTTTGGAAAGAGGCCGTAAACTTGGGACAGGACCAGAAAAAAGCGCGCGAGGACGCATTTGCCGCCTTTTCGGAGCGCGGCGCCTATCCCTTTGCCCAACAAAGCCGGGCTCCTTGGCCGGAAGTGGCCGACTACCTGAACGAAACCGTCATCAAGCGAGCGATTCAGCATGATCTCCTCAGCGGCCCGCGTGGACGGAAGCGCGACGTAGAACTCTTCGAGGAACTTTTCAAGCTCTGCTGTCGCTATGCGGGTCAGGCGCCGGGCGCGCACGTGCTCGTCCCCGAAATCCGGCAAGCCCTGGCAGGCAACATCGGCTGGAATCGAATCCTGAATTATCTTCGCTTTCTCGATGAAACGTTGCTGATCCGTCTGATTCAGCCCCTTGAGATTCGTCTGAAGAGGAAAAAAGCTCCGGCAAAGGTCTGTCTCTGCGACCATGCGCTTCGCGCCAGTTGGCTTCAGGAGAGCGTGCCGCTTTCCGCAGAGGAATTGACGGCCAACCCGCACTTGACGGATCTCGCCGGGCATTTGGCTGAGAGCGTGCTCGGCTATTACCTGGCTTCGATCCCGCATCTTGATGTGGCCTACTTCCCGGCGCGGGGCATTGAGCCCGAAGTGGATTTCGTCATGACGGTCGGCACCCGGCGTATTCCGATCGAGGTCAAATATCGCCGTCGAATCGATTATCACGAGGACACAAGGGGGCTGCGAGCGTTTCTTGAAAAAACCGTTTACAACGCACCTTTTGGTTTGCTGGTAACGTTGAACGATGACGTTACAGTTCCAGACCCACGGATCATTCCGATCTCACTGTCTTGCTTTATGTGGATCAGGTGAAGGGAGCATCCGCAACCCAACACGCGGAGGCTCAGGAGGCATAATCACTCATGGCAAAGGCAATCGCAGCGCGACTATTCGGGGATGACTACCAGAGCCGGGTGTTCTGGATTCAAGTATGTCGTATGTTCGATGAGCGCCCGAAGGTCGCAAAGGTTGAACTCGAGGCAAGAAACATAAAGTCCCTAGACGATGTAGTCGTCCATTTCGACCCGCCCCTTATCGATAACGGCGAGGAACTCCGCGCTGAATACTATCAGGTCAAATTCCATGTCGCGCACAAGGGCGCGTTTACGTGGGAAGCTCTAATGGATCCCACCTTTATCAATGCCGCCTCAGTTTCGTTGTTGCAGCGCATCAGGAATGCTCAGCAACAATACGCACCCCAGGGAACAGGTTGCAGGTTCATCATCTATTCACCGTGGATGGTACACCCAGAGAATGAGCTTGCCGGTCTATGGAGCGCCTCTGATGGGAGAATCCGCTGGGAAGAACTGTCCAAAGGAGGGCCCCGGTCGAGGATGGCGCGAGTTCGAGACGCGTGGATTCAGCACCTTGGGTTAAGTTCCAATGACGAACTCCGCAAGACCATCGCTTGCGTTCGGATCCGACAAGGTCCCGACTTGGATCAAATCAAATCGCAGCTCAATGATAAGCTTCGCCTGGCAGGGTTCGCACCCGTCGTCGAGGGGGCTTTGACTCATCCCTATGACGATCTCACCCGCAGCTTCATAAAGCAGGGACGAGTAACATTTACTTGCGCGGACATTGAGGCCATCTGCAGGCAAGAAAACCTGTGGCGCGGGACGGTTCTACTCGAACCAGATGCTAAAAGGCTCGGGGTACGCAGTTTTATTCGCGCTACCGAATATCTTGAGGATACGACCGATGATCTGCTCTGTTTGGGGCACCATTTTAACGATCGCCGAATTCGGGAGCCTAGCCTATGGCCAACGGTATACTCGGAGATCGAAGGCTTTCTGGCTCGTGTAACAAAGAAGCAGTGCCTCTACCACATCCATCTGCCGACTCATGGGAGTATAGCTTTTGCCGCAGGCTATTACCTCGACTCCAAATCTGGAGTCAATATGGTGCCTATACAACCTACCTTCCGGGGTAGAATAATCTGGCGACCCGCCCAATCCATGACCAGCGGGAACTCAAAGTGGCAAAGCGAGTCGATCCCTGTTGCTGCAGATGGAAATCAACTAGCAGTTGCTGTCAGCATAACCCACCGAATCGCAGACGATGTTATTCACTATCTCAAACGAGCGCTGCCATTTGTTGGACGCGTGCTGCATTTCAAGCTTCCCGTGACGGGCTATTCTTCGATCCAAGACGGGACGCATGGCTTCTGCCTCGCTAACCAGCTGATTTCCGAGATCCGAGCGCAACGTACCGATCTAGAGCGGATTATGAACCTACACTTGTTCTGGGCTGCTCCGAACGCCTTCGTTTTCTTCCTGGGGCAGTTGGCTAGGAGTCTTGGACCGTGCGTACTTTACGAGTATGACTTCGACACTAATATTCCCGGTGCATATGAACCATCACTTTGTCTGCCCTGCGTAGCGAATAGCTCCGATTAAGAACCGAAGGAGGATTTAAAGGATATGGCAGCAATTCCATCATACTTCTCCGACTTCCTCAGCGACATTCGGTTGACTGAAGCGCAGATTCAGGATTGCAAAACTGGGCACTCAACGTTGCGGAAACGCCTGCTGGAAGATGACGATCTTGCAACGATAATTATCGATACGTTCCTGCAAGGGAGTTACCGGCGGTCAACGGCTGTTAGACCCCCCAACAGCAAGAAACTAAGTGATGTAGACGTCATCGTCGTCACCACGCTGGACCGCTTTTCCACGACCCCGCAACAGGCTCTAAACAAATTCAAACAATTTCTCCAAAAGCACTACCCGAGCAAGTACGAAATCCAGGGACGTTCCTGGGCAATCAAATTGTCTTACGTTGCGCTGGACCTAGTTCCCACTTCTGCGCCCAGTGAAGCCGGAAAGTCAATGATTAAGTCCGCAAGTGTGACCACCGTCAAGACCCTGAGTGAAGCGGAAGATTGGGTTCTTAAGCCGTCCTGGAAACCTGAAGAAGAGAGGCCCACATCAACTTCCTTTTACAAGAGTCTTGCGGAAGAAAAGGAATGGCAATCCGAACCGCTGTGGATTCCGGACCGCAACGTCAAAGAATGGGACCAAACGGATCCACTGTCACAAATTCTCGTCACTAGAAATAAGAACCGTGCAGGTAACCGCCATTTTGTCAACGTTGTAAAATGCCTGAAGTGGTGGCGCAACACCCAGAAGGCTAAACCCAAATATCCCAAAAGCTATCCTCTAGAGCATTTGGCCTGGACCTGTTGTCCAGACGGCATTAAATCGGTGGCGGAAGGCGTCGTGCAAGTGCTTGAACAAGTTCGCGACCGGTATAAGGTAAACGCTGACCTTAAGGAAACCCCTTTCCTGCCTGATCACGGAGTTCCAACACACAACGTTCTCCATCGAGTCTCAGGCGATGACTGGTCTGCGTTTCATGCGATCGTTTCCGAAGCTGCCGATCTTGCACGCAAAGCGTTTGACGAGGAAGAGGTCCGGGAAAGCGCTATCTTTTGGAAGGAGCTTTTTGGCGATAAGTTTCCTGATCCGCCTGGTGAACCAGACAAAGGCGGAAAGCAAGGCGGGTTTACTCCCCGCGAACGCGTGTCGATCATTGGAGGTGGTCGATTCGGATGAGACTCGTTCCGACACATCCTTCAAGCGACCTACGGGCTGGGAGACGAGCGTTGGAAGGCCTTCCATTTGTCGAGATGCTCGATGATTGGAAATGGCTGCCAAAATTGCGGAGGTGGCGGCTTCACTGCCGCCTGCGGATTGATAGCCACAGACAAGAGACTGTCCCCTCGTTGACGGATTGGTATGTCCTAGTGCCGGCTACGTACCCTTGGGGGGGCATCGATTTTTATCCAGCTAAACAGGGAGGTTTAGAACTAACATTTCACCATCAGAGCTTTAATTCTTTTGGTGATGAAAACGTTCCTTGGCGTACCGGAAAGATTTGCCAACAAACCAGCTTGCGACATTCCGGCAGGCGCATTTACGATCATGAGCCCATGTCCCGCGACGAGCGCTTGGCGTGGCATTTTTCTCGTGCGCAAGAGTGGCTCTTAAGTGCTTCCAACGACGCTCTTGTTCAATCTGGCGATCCTTTTGAGTTGCCGGATTTTCCCACTAGAACCATCGTTCAGACCGCGTTCGTTGAAAACTCAGACTCGTTCCAGATCTGGTCCACCACACCGGAAAGAATAGGATATGCCGCAGTGATGCGACACGAGTCCAATGAGGGAATTCTTTTTCTGACCTCGTTTATGGACGTTCGTCGAAAGAGAATCCTCGACAATCGATTCGGTGTGGCACTCGAAAAAAGCTTTAGAAAGACAGGGGACGCTCTGTGGATTCGATTGGACACGCCACCCGTGTTGGATCCCTGGCACCCTCCCGACAGGCTGGGTGAATTGCTCAAAATTTTGGCCCCGAAGGGTGTCGAATTAAAGGCGATCATTCAACAACTGGCTCATCCGATACGAGACGGAAAGCGTCATCTTCTTTTGCTGGGTTTCCCGATTCCGAGGAACATTGGTGATCCGCCCGACCACTTTCATTGGCAGCCGTTCTTGTTACCCGTCTTGTCCAATGGCAAGGTCAAGGGTTTTCAACCCAAAGAAAACAGTTACCAGCGACGGGATAATGCTGTAGTGCTCCAGGACAACATGTTAATTGAATGGGTGCGATCCCGAAACTGGGATTCGACCGAACTAACATCGCGAGGCGCCCTCCCGCCAGAAGTGGCGAGGAACAAAATCGCGCTTATAGGAGTTGGCGCGTTGGGTGCACCGATGGCACATTTGTTGGTCCGGATGCGGATCGACGACCTGATCGTGATTGATGGGGACTTGTTGGATGTAGGCAATCTATGTCGTCATCCAGAAGTGGTTAAGAATGTCGCTCGTCCGAAGGCGGAGAGCGTTGCGACTAGCCTTAATGCTGCCGTGCCCCATGCCAATGTATCCTTCATAAATAAGAATCTCAGTGCATGTGACGAGAAAGACCTTCAGCTCATTCAGGATCGAGACGTAATCATAGATTGTACCGGAAACGACACCTTATTGAGTGAGCTTGCGCAGTGGGAATGGGCGAGTGAAAAACTTTTTATCAGCGTCTCGGTCGGGCGATTTGCGAGAAGGTTATTTTATTTCGTGTACCAAGGAAAGCGTTTCCCTCACGAAAGCTTCGCGCAAAAAGTATCCCCCTGGCTAGCTCAAGAAGCTAACGACTACAAAGATCTCCCATGGCCACGAGAGGGCATTGGTTGCTGGAATCCGGTCTTTCCAGCGCGCTCTGACGATATATGGCTTATGGCGTCTATGGCGACAAAGCTTTTCGAATACGACGCAATGCATCGTCCAGTTGATTCTGTTTTCCGAGTATACGAACAAAGCTTCGTAGATGGTCTGCCAACTGGACTTAGAAAGATGGACGATGGAGCTTCGGATGCGCAGCGATGACGCACAATACACCTATCGAAGTGCGGATTGCCGATTCGGACTGAGTATTCCTTCTAGCGAGATGAAGGTGATTCTCAGGTTTTGTGTTCAGGCTGGCCGAAAAGAAACGGGAGGTATTTTGCTCGGTCGGTACACCCAAAGCCATGACATGGCGGTAATTACCGAAGTCGCTGGCCCTCCCGCCGACTCGTTGCACCGAAGTAGCTTTTTTATTCGAGGAATAAAGGGACTTCAGCAGCTTCTAAACCAGCTTTGGCGAAGGAAGGAGTATTACCTTGGTGAATGGCATTATCATCCCTTTGCCAGCGCAAGTCCTAGCGGTACGGACGAGCAACAAATGCGAGAGTTTGCGAGCAATAGAGCACTCAACTGTCCAGAGCCAGTCTTGCTCATCATAGGCGGTGATCCGAACAGGGACTGGAATGTCAAGGTCGCGGTCTATGCAAGAAATCAAAAAAGGATTGAACTATCGCTGGTAACGCCGGTTACTTGAACAAACGAAAGAAGACCGATGGATTCACCTAGACTAATTGAACGCGCTTTTCCATTGAAGCAGACCTCTTTGGATTCGGTCCATGAGAAGAATGTGAGGCATGGGCATATCTCAACACTGCACATCTGGCCGGCGCGGCGACCCCTGGCCGCTTGCCGGGCTGCGCTGATTGCGACGCTGCTGCCGGACCCCGGCACGCCGGAGAAGCGCAAGGAACTGTGCGAGAAAATCGGCGGCAGGATCATCAAGAAGATCGAGCGCAAGAAAATGCCTAACGGTGAGACCGTCGAGCGCGAGAAGGAAATCACGGAGGGTGGCATCCTGCACTGGGGTAAGGAGACAGAGAACAAAGAACTCTTGGAGTGGTTTCGCCAGGAGATCCGAAAAGCCTACGGTGGACGCGCTCCGAAAGTGCTTGATCCCTTCGCTGGTGGCGGTGCGATTCCGCTTGAGGCTATGCGTCTTGGATGCGAAGCGACCGCTGTGGACATCAATCCTGTTGCCTGGTTCATCCTGAAGTGCACGCTTGAGTATCCGCAAAAACTTGCGGGGCAAACGCACCCTCTACCTGATTTCATTCTTGAGAACGAGCAGTTCATGAACGCCTTCTACAAAGCGCACCCGCACCTTGTAGGCCGGACCAAGCAGACGAAGAAGCAGAAAGAAGAGTTCTCCCAGCACCTGTTTATGAAGGACAAAGAAGACTCTGGGCGTGCTCCCAAAGCCGATCTTGCCTGGCACGTACGGGCGTCGGGTCAGTGGGTGCTCGATCACGCGAGGCGGGAACTTGCGCGTTTTTATCCTACGTATGCAGACTTTGAACCCCTCGACTTGAAGAACCCCAAACCCTACGAAAAGCAGCCAATGCGCCTTGTACCGCTTAGAGAGGATGGGACGCCGGATGTAGACGCGCTCAACGCTGACTTCAGCAAGGACTATCTCGCGGACAGGCGGAATCCACGCTGGGTAGCTAAGCCCACCGTTGCCTACTTGTGGGCAAGGACGGTGAAGTGCAAGAACTGCCGCGCTACGATTCCGCTTCTCAAGACACGCTGGCTCTGCAAGAAAGATAAAAAACGCGTGCTCCTTACGATGGAGCCTAACGCTGACAAGACCGGTGTCTTTTTTGGCATCGAAAACAACGTACCAGTTAAAGGTGGCAATACCGCTCAGCGCCGCGAACACGACAAGCGTATCGGTGCGGGCACAATGTCGCGCTCCGGTGCGAAATGCCCCTGTTGCCCAGCAATTATGACAATGGAGGATATCCGCTTAGAGGGTCAGGCCGGACGCCTTAGCGAGACAATGACTGCAACCATTGTAGATGGTCAGAGCGGCAAAGAGTATCGGCTGCCTGTGCTCGAGGAAATAGATGCCGCAAGGGTAAGCGGGGATTTTTTGCCTAAAGCGTATGAAGGGATACCTCATGGCGAGCTTTCTGAATTCTTGGAACCGGCCAGTACAAGATCAATCTCATGCCATCTATACGGAATCGACTGCTTCCGCAAAATGTATACGCCTCGCCAACAACTAGCACTTGGTATATTTCTCCAAGCCACCAGGAAATGCACCCACTTACTGAACACCCACTTTGATGAACACTTGTGGAAAGAAGCAGTCAGACCTTACTTATCAATCGCCCTGAACAGACTCGCCGACTACAGTAACGCGCTTTGCAGTTGGCACATCACAGGGGAGAAGATGAGAAATACTTTCGGTCGTTTTGCCTTGCCGATGGTGTGGGATTACTGTGAGCTTAATCCCGCGACAGAACTAACGGGCGGCTACGCGGGAGCTATCGAATGGATTGTGATGGCCGTCGATCATTTCATCACGGCGGAGCGGGAATCTCCCACCTCTTCAGTTCTTCAGATATCGGCTACAGACATTAAGAGTCAGCTACCCGGCAATTTCGACGTAATTGTTACCGATCCGCCGTACTACGAAGCAATCTCATATGCTGACATGTCAGACTTCTTTTATATCTGGCTAAGACGGTCAGTAGATGCGGCTGGTTTCGAGCCTGCTGCTACACCGAAAGATCTAGAAATTGTGCAGCACGTGCGTGCTGACAAGAATAGGGCCGACGAAAAGGCAAAATACGAGAGTTTAATGGCACGAGCATTTCATCAGTGCCACGAGGTGCTATCCAGAGACGGCAAGTTTGTGATTGTTTTTGCCCACAAACATCCGGACGCGTGGGAAACGCTCGTAACAGCGATAATACGTGGCGGTTTCGTCGTAGACGCTAGTTGGCCGATACAGACGGAAATGGCAAACCGTACTCGGGGAATTTCCTCGGCGGCACTTGCTTCCTCGGTGTGGCTTGTGTGCAAGAAACGATCCATTGAGGCAAGGCCTGGCTGGGATAATCAAGTTCTCGAGGAGATGCACCGGAATATCGGGGAGAAGCTCCGCGAATTCTGGGACGCCGGTATCCGCGGGCCGGACTTTGTCTGGGCGGCGACGGGGCCGGCGCTGGAGGCCTACAGCAAACATCCGGTTGTCAAGAAAGCCAATGAGCCTGGCCCAATGACTGTGAGTGAGTTTCTCACCCATGTCCGGAGAATGGTCGTGGACTTCGTGGTGGGTCGCGTGCTTGTCGGTGAAAAGGAAGGCGAAGCGGAACTCGCCGCCGCCGATCGGCTTGACGAGCCGACTGCATATTATCTGCTGCATCGCCACGACTTCAGCATGGACGAGGCTCCGGCGGGGGCGTGTATACTCTACGCCATCTCGTGCGGCCTCTCGGACAAGGATCTGGCCGACACATGGGATCTTATCGGCTTCACAAAGGGCAAGTCAGCGGATGAAGCCGAGGAAGAAGCGGACGCTGACGCGGAGGCCGACCCCGATGCCGAAGAGGAGTCCGGCAGCAAAGTGAAACTCAAAACGTGGGCGCAACGCAAAAGTCGCTCGCTTGGCTACGAGGCTCCTGGTGGCAAGCCTGTACCGCTGATTGACCGGGTCCACTGTCTGATGCACCTCTGGAGGGCGGGAGACCTCTCCAAGGTGGACGAGTATCTCGATAGCAACGGCCTCAGGCGACACGAGCTCTTCAAGCGGCTTTTACAATCGCTCATCGAGCTTTCGCCGCACGGGAGTGACGAACGCTCTCTCCTTGAGTCCATAAGCAACCACGTACAGGCCAGAGGAGCGGTTGACGACCGACAGAGAAGGCTATTTGCCACGGAGGTCACAGAGGGCTCAGAGACTTAGACATGGAAGATGCTTTAACCGAGAAGATCATCGGGGCCGCTATTGAGGTGCATAGAATCCTTGGGCCTGGGTTGCTTGAAAGTATTTACGAAGAGGCTCTGTGTGTGGAACTGGATCTTCGGGGTGTCCGCTGTCAGCGGCAAATAGATGTAGATGTTAACTATAAGGGAAGAACTATCAAGGGTCAGAGGATTGACTTATTGGTCGCCGGGGAAGTTGTCGTTGAGTTGAAGGCGGTGGCCACTTTGCCCGAAGTGGCTACAGCGCAGGTGCTTTCGTATTTGAAAGCGACCGGGCTAAAACGAGGCCTGTTGGTCAACTTCAACGCCCCGCGATTAGTGAACGGAATAAAACGAATTTCTTTGTGAAGTCGAGAAGATCGTTAGCCACGGAGGCCACAGAGGACTCAGAGAATTGAAATAAAAACCTCCGTGTTCTCTGTGCCCTCTGTGGCTAGAAATGAATCTCTCTTTGTCCTCTGTGGCAAGAAAGGACTCACCCATGGCCAAACTACCGTGGAAACCGTGGCACGAAGTAGTTAAACTCCGCGACGATCTGCGTTCTGGAGAACTCCCGCTTCACATGTTTGCCGCTGACCTATACGAGGTCATAATGCAGCGCGGCAAGCGGCCCACTTACGAAAACCCGGAACATTTTTTTGCACTTACTTTTCCAACCTATAATCTGCGTCAGCTCGCTCGCGACGTCGTTCTGCGATTGGCAGGTAAAAACGATAAGGCTGTCCGGCAACTTGAGCTGACCTACGGCGGCGGCAAAACGCACACGCTAATTACTCTCCGGCACCTTGTCCATGATCCAGATAAGCTCCCGAATCTCCCAGCTGTCGGTGAGTTCATTCAAGCTATCGGCCAAACGCCGCCCAAGTGCCGCGTCGCAGCCCTGTGCTTCGATAAACTGGACGTCGAAAAAGGCATGGAAGTTTCATCGCCGGATGGCAAGGTCCGTATGCTCAAGCAACCATGGAGTGTGCTTGCATACCAGCTAGCTGGTGACGACGGCCTGAAGATCCTGCATGCCGATGGTAAAGCCGAGGAGCGAGACTCTGCGCCGGCCGAAAATCTCTTGACCGAGTTGCTGGAGCTGCCGGGCATGGCTGGGCTCGGCACGCTCGTCCTGATCGACGAGGTTCTGATGTATGCGCGGGAGAAAGCCGGACTCGATCGCGAATGGCGGGGGCGGCTGGCGAATTTCTTCCAGTATCTCACCAACGCTGTTGTAAAGGTCGATCGGTGTTGTCTCGTCGCCTCGCTGTTAGCGACAGATCCTCGTAAAAGCGACACACTGGGGAGAGAGATACAAGCGGAACTTTACGATATCTTTCAACGACAGCGTGAGGAGGCCGTCGAGCCTGTAGTCAAGGAAGACGTGGCTGAAGTTCTACGGCGCCGGTTTTTCACTCCAGAGTCTCTTAAGGATCGGGAATCCTTCCGGCAACACGTAGTCGCCGCGCTTAAAGGTATTGCCGCCGTGGACGAGCAGACAGCAAAGCAAGGTGCCGAGGCAGAAGAACGATTCTTGAAGAGTTTTCCGTTCCATCCTGATCTCACGGAGGTCCTCTATTCCAAATGGACACAGCTCGCCCGGTTCCAGCGCGCCCGCGGGATTCTTCGAACCTTTGCTCTTGCTTTACGCGAGGCGGAGAATTGGGACCAGAGTCCGATCATCGGTCCTGCTGTGTTTCTCGCGGCGCCCGATAAGAAGGGCCTCTCAGACGCGCTTAGCGAAATGGTCTCGGTTGCGGACACGGAAGAATGGGAAGGTAAGAAACAGGCGTGGACCGGGATTTTGGACAATGAGTTCTCTCAGGCAAAGCAAATACAGCAGGAGTCTGTCGGCCTTAAATTCCGCGAAGTCGAGCAGGCTGTGGTAGCTACGTTCCTCCATTCCCAACCCATTGGGCAAACCGGGAAGACCAGGGACCTTATCGTACTTTTGGGATCTAGCCGTCCGGATAAAATCGAGCTTGAAAAGGGCTTCTCCCGTTGGGCACAAACGAGCTACTGGCTCGACGACCTTTACACTGGCGTTGGCGAAGGGAAGTTACCTCTCACCTGGAGGCTTGGCAATCGGCCAAACCTTACCCAGATGCATGCGGTTGCGGCCAAGAACATTCCCGACGACACGGTCCGCGCGCGATTGCTAGACGATATTAGTAAGACTAAAACTCTCACAGCCAACGCCTCGGCAGCCGGAGTTCGTGTCCACACTCTACCGACACGTCCGAGGGACATCGAGGACGACGGGGTGTTCCACTACGCTGTTTTGGGACCGAGCACCGCGTCGGAGTCTGGTAAACCAAGCGCTGAAGCCAAGCGGTTTCTAGACGAGACTACAGGTCCAGACAGGCCCCGTGTGTACCGAAACTCAGTGTTGCTACTGGTTCCGTCGAGAGATGGATTGGAACTCGCAGTGGGTCGGGTCCGGGACTATCTCGGGTGGGAGGTTGTCCGGGACGAGATTAAAAAACAACAGAAGGATGGAGACGTCGATCCGGCGCGTGCGCAGACGCTCCAAATCAACATCGACAAGGCAAAAGGTCGAATCCCAGAGTTCATCAAGCAGGCGTACTGTGTCGTGGTAACTGTCTCGGAAAAGGATGAAGCTCAGGCCTTCAAGATCACAGTCACTGACGAGCCGCATTTCAATATTATTAAGGCCGACAAGCGGTCCCGCGTGCAAGACACTGCCATTACCGCCGAGGCTCTGCTGCCGGACGGGCCCTACAATCTCTGGCGTCCAGGCGAAACCTCGCGCCGCGTTAAGGATCTGGCTGGTGCATTTGCCCAACTTCCGCATCTGCCAAAGATGCTAAAGACAAGCGCCATTTTGGACACATTGGCGGACGGGTGCGAAAAGGGAACATTTGTTTTGCGTCTTACCCGCCCAGACGGAACCTTCCGCACTTGGTGGATGTCGCGCCCGGACGAAAATGCTTTCAATGACTCTGCGCTTGAGCTTGTGCTCTCCGAGGGAGCAGAGCTAGGTGAGATCGTGCCCGAACTCCTTGCTCCAGGAAAACTCCCAAGTCTATGGACCAGCGACGAAATCACGGCTAAAGCGGTGGCAGATTACTTCGGCGGCTCAAAAGTGGTGCACGTCGAACGTGACGGCTATCAGGAGCCGATGGTGATTCCGAAGGCCGGACAAGCAGTCGTTGACAAGGCGATTAGTACGGCAGTGGAAAAAGGTGTTTTGTGGCTGGTCTCCGGCCCCGCGAGCATTATAGGCGAACCGATCCCGGCTGGCGTGCTCACTCCAAACGCCACTTTGCGCCGGCCACCCTCGGTCGTTGCTCCAGCTGAAATCCTGCCTGAGAATCTCCCTGCAGCATGGAAGGAAGGAACGGCAACGGCGGCTTCAATAGCCGCGCAGCTTTCAAGCAGGTTCGGCACCAACTTGCCATGGCGGACGGTCAAGTATGTCATTGATGAAGCACTGCGCGCGAACTTTCTTTGCGTTGCGGAAGATTCAGCCCCATGGGCAGGCGATCCGGGAACCGCTCAATACGCCAAGTTCCAGGCGTCAAAGGCGGCGAGACCAACACCAACGCCGACCGCGACAGGGGTCCTCGTTGCGGAATCCGAACTCAAAGCGTCGGAGATGCAGGACCTTGGCGATATTGTGCCCAAGTTGCTGGAGGTCAAGGCGAAAACCAACGTCCCCCTGCGCTTCCACGTTCGCATCGAAATGGGCGACGGCAAGACTAAGCCCCCCGCTGATGCAGTGAAACAGATCAACACGCTGCTCAAAGGCGTGAAGGATGAAATAGAACTCAAGTGACCTACGGCTTCATTGTGGGTTTACGATTGGGCCATAATTTTGCTGCCAGTCAAAAAATTATCTTGAGGCCAGGCACGTGATTCCAGAAGTTGCGAGCCCATTTGCTACTGGTGGAGGAGGGCAGTTCTTCGAAGCTAAAGTGCAGGCAAGCTTCTTGCTGCATCTGCTCATCGGCGGTCGGGTACCTTGTCTTCCAAGCGGCACCGTGCGTTCCGTCCGATTGCAGGGAAAGCAAGTGGGCTACGCGACCGACGATGTGATCGTGGAGATCCTGTCGGACCTCGGACAACAGCATCGCCTGCTGGCGCAGGTGAAGCATCACGCCGCAATAACCAAATCTGATCCTGATTTTCGCGCGGCGCTAGAAAGTGCTTGGGCGGACTTCAACAAGTCCGATGTGTTAACTCAGGAGAGGGATGTGATTGCCTTGGTTACCGGTCCTCAACCTGACCGAGCAATTCAACATGTCCGGCCTCTCCTGGATTGGGCTCGCACATCAGCGACAGCGGCAGAATTCGTCGCGAAGGTAAACACGGCACAGTTCAGCTCGGACGAGAAGCGGAACTATCTTAAGGTCTTCCGAGAAGTGCTCACAGAAATTGCGGGTGATGCGGTCATCGACGAGAGCCTTTGGTTATTCCTGAAGCACTTCCATCTTTTGTCTTACGACTTCGACATGCAGGGTAGCAAAGACGAAGCATCCATACTCACCGTGCTTGAGATGGCTCGCAATTCAGAAGGTGTTCTTGATCCACAGGCCATTTGGGAGGGCTTGATACGTCAGGCCCAGGAGTGGAATCAGACTGCTGGCACGTTTACTGCCATGCATCTACCCGCAAGGTTAAAAGAAGCGGTACGACCGCAGCGGTTGCAGACCCAGAGAGACGCAGTGCAGCGACTGCGTGAACACTGCGAGCTAGTTCTTGGGACCATAAACACGCAACTCGCTCCTGGGATACATTTGCCACGGACTAGCGTGCTCGATGGGCTTATTAACGCCGTCGAGTCGTCCAGGGTTGTCGTTGTACAGGGAGCGCCTGGCTCTGGGAAGTCGGCGGCAGTCAAGATGCTTCTGGAGAGACTGAAACCGGCGGTTCTTTCGTTCGGATTCAAGGCTCAAGAGTTCAATCACGTGCATATCCACCAATTCCTGACGAGCATCGGAATTAGTCTCACGTTCCAGCAGCTAAAGAGCGGGTTGTCATTGTTGCCACGTAAGCTGCTGCTTATTGACGGAGCAGAAAGGCTCTTTGAGCTGAGCCATCTTGAAGCGTTTCGGCAATTCCTACAACAACTCAGGGATGATCCTTCATGGACCGTCGTCATCACTTGTCGGGAATCTTCGGCACAGGAGTTGACGGAGCACCTCCTCGGGCAATGGGGTGCTCCAGCGAGTGTCGTCCAAGTTCCTCTTCTAAGTTCCAGCGAGTTGGCTTGGATTAAGGGACAGATGCCTCATCTGATACCACTGCTGGAGAACCCGCGGCTTGAGAGACTTATTCAAAACCTGTTCATCCTCTCGCTAGCTTGGAAAGCCTTTCCTTCGAGCGTGTCCAGCGAGTCCGTCGCCAATATAGACGAACGGCAATTCAAGACCATCGTATGGGCGGACTATGTTGAGCGTGCGTCTCAAAAGCAAGGAGGATTGCCGCTCAAAAGACGATCCTCGCTCATAGCGATATCGGTACAACGAGCCAGACGGATGAGTCTCTTCGTCTCAGCTAGTGACTGCGATCCTGAAGCCGTTCAGGCCTTAGTCGACGATGGCATACTGATAGAATCCGAAGCAGGCGGCTACGCGCCGGCTCACGACGTGCTCGAGGACTGGGCGGTGTCCCGGTTTATCGTCCAGCAGTTTGAGGCGACCGCCGGCCAGCCGGGTAAATTCCTCGAAGCCGTTGGAACAGAGCCTGCAATGCGCCGTGGATTTCGTCTGTGGCTCTCTGAGGCGTTGGCTGAACCCGGGAACCAGACCGTGATGGACTTTACGCTCTCGGCTTTCCACCGCGAGGATATTCCACCGGTTTGGCGTGATGAGATTGCAGTCTCAGTCCTACAATCAGAGAACGTTCCAGAATTTGTTGAGCGAATCGAAGGATTGCTTCTGGGCAACGAGAAGGCGCTCTACCGGAAGCTGGTTCAAGTTCTCCGCACCGCGTGTAAAGGACCCAACGAAGCCTTGCTACGCCTGTACGGGGTTGCTGCCTATCGAAGCCACATGGTCCTCGGAACCGTTTTTGTCGTTCCAGTTGGTGGTGGCTGGGCTGAACTAATCAAATTTACTTATCGGAAACTAGATTCGTTCGACATGCGTGACGCGGGCACAGTGTTAGGACTTCTGCAGGACTGGTCTCAGTCAATCGGGCCAACATTGTCGCTTCCGGACGAATCAGCAGCCGTTACTCAAATATGTCTTAAATATTGGAGTTTGCTGACTGCACCGGACTTCTATGCAAGCGGGCAGGATCAGGAATTCCTGAAGATTCTATTCAAGATTCCTCAGGCAGCCACTAGGGATGTTGAGGCACTCATTTGCTCGGCACTCACGACTGAAAAGATCGGAGACCATAATTCGAGAATCATTCTTGACCAAGTTACAAAATCCCTTGAGTGCCAGGCGCTTTGTGCACATTTACCCCGTCTCGTAATCGAAGTTGCCGAAACGACTTGGCGACTCGGATCCAAGGACGAAGATGAGTTTACGTCTCGCGGTGATCTTGAAGAAATCTTTGGCCTTAGCCCTTACGTCCAGTTCGACTACTTCCCGCCAAGTGCATTGCAAGGTCCATTCATGTTCTTGCTAGCAGATCATTCTGCTATGACTGTCGAGTTTATCGTACGACTAATGAACGAGTCTGCCGAGTGTTATGCAAAGTCCGAATTTGGCAACGAAGTCGTAGACGTTCGAATTTCGACTGACAGTGGTACGAGGACGGTCATTGGAAGCTGGCGGCTCTGGTATCTGTATCGCGGAATGACGGCAGCGCCGACTGTGCTTGAGTGCGGCCTTATGGCGCTAGAAGCTTGGCTGCTCGAACAGGCAAAACAGAAGAAAGATATACGGGAGTTATTTTGTGGGATTTTTGAGACGAGCCGGTCGGTTGCCACGATGGCTGTACTCGCTTCGGTGGCCGTCGCTTACCCTGACGCTGTCGGGGACGAAGTTCTTAAACTCCTCGCCATTCGAGAGTTTTATCAGTGGGACTTCCCCCGCTCGTTTCAAGAGCGCTCACATGTCGCTGATCTTAGGGCCCCGCTTGGTCTTCCGACACGAGGAATTGAGAATATTTACTACCACGAGCGAAAGGGATCGGCTGAGCTTCCCCACCGAAACAGCAACCTCGAAGAACTTGTATTTCGTCTGCAGCTCACGCCGCTTAGGGAGAAAATATGGAACATTCTTGATGGATTCCTGGCTTCGTTACCGCCTCAAGACGAGCAGACGAAAGAGGACAAGGTCTGGCGGATCGCGCTTCACAGGATGGACGCTCGTCACTTCCGGACAGAAGAGGGCAAGAAGCCTGGCCAGATCATCTTGACTCCGAGCGAACCTCCATCTGATCTTCAGCACTTCATCAATGAAGGCGCCGAGGTTCGCGAGCTGTTCAACCGCCGCATGCGTTTGGCGATGTGGGGTATGACACGCTTTCGCGGCGAGTCTCAAGCAGACGATCCCTTCCCTAACTGGCGCGAAGCGTTAGCTGAGGCGCAAGCCTTGAAGGATGATGAGCAAGAGGAAACAGATGCCACGTCACTTGACCTTGCCGGTCCGATGTTTGTCGCGGCTTGCGTCATTCGCGACCATTTCTCGGACGTGCAAGCAACGGAACTTGGTTGGTGCCGAACGGTACTCATCAAAGAAGTGCTTCGCAAGGACGCAGAGAGAAATTTTGACACTCGGGTCTCGAGAAATGCGTTCGATGGGTCGAGACCAGCCGCTTTTGTACTTCCGCTTTTTCTGCGGCAGATCGAGGATGAGCAAACCAAAAGGCAGATCGAAGAATGCCTTGCTGTA
>JACQUW010000163.1 GCA_016210115.1 Deltaproteobacteria bacterium
ATACTTCAGCGTCTGAAACATAAACATAAAATACCATTCCGGTTTGATCCCTATGGGCGCGGGCGCGAACGGATCTGCTTTTTGCCCCAGTTCAACAGGATAATAAGCCGCCAGGGCGGCAAGAACGGCCACGGCCGAGAGCCAGCCGACCAGATCCCGAAGCAAGAAGTTAGGCACGAAAGGCATCTTTCTTTGGCTATGACCCGACTGCTCCACGGACGGCGGAACGCTCATTCCATGCTTCTGCACGAGCGCAAGATGCGCGCCAACGAGCAGAGAGGCAAGCGCTGGTAAAATCGCCACGTGAATACCATAAAACCGGGTGAGCGTTGCGCCGGTCACCTCATCGCCTCCACGAAGCAGCCGGCGAAGAAAGGGACCGATTAGAGGTACGACTCCTGTAATCTCGGTTCCTACTTTCGTTGCGAAATAGGCCAGCGTATTCCATGGGAGGAGATAACCAGTAAAACCCAGGCCCATGGCCACACCCAATAAGCCCATACCCGAAATCCAGGTGATCTCCCGTGGCGGCCGGTAGGCTTTCATGAACAGCACACTGAAAAGATGGACGAACAGAGCAAAGATCATGAGGTTGGCGCCCCATGCGTGAATGGATCGTATAAGCCAGCCGAATTGCACTTCCGCCATCAGAAATTGCACGGACTCGTAGGCCTCTTCGGCGCTGGGGCGATAGTAGAGCAGCAACAAAATGCCGGTCACCACCTGGATGGTAAAAAGAAACAGAGTCATACCGCCCAGGTAATACCAAACCGTATGGCGGTGAACCGGGACCTCTTTTTTCTTTGCCAGCTTGCTCAGGCTGGAAAGGCCGATACGCATATCGAGCCATTCCCACAGCCAACCATTTTTTTTCGTAGGCGTGGCCATGATTAAGCGCTCCGGCTGACCACGATCTGACTTCCGCGCGCGTTGACAACGTAGGCGTCCAGGGGTCGGGGCGGTGGCCCTTCGACATTCTTTCCCGTGAGGTCAAAGTGACCGTTGTGACAGGCGCACCAGATATGCGATACGTCCGGCCTATATTGCACGGTGCAGTTCAGATGCGTGCAAACAGCGGAGAAGGCGCGAAGTTCTCCGGCGGGAGTTCGGACAAGAATGGCTGGGCGATTCGCGAATTTAAATATTTGCCCTGTGTTCGGTCTTATTTCGTCGGGCTTGATCTGCAATGTTACTGTCGCCGCTGTCGACTCGCCCACCTCCGGTGGAATGAGGTAACGACTCACAGGATAGAGCACGGAAAACAGGAATGCTCCCGCGGTCGTTCCGAGAAACCAGTTAAGAAAACTCCTGCGTGACGGTCCTTGTGGTAATGTCTGATCGGCCATAAAAGGTCTCCTCAAATCCAGGCCGGAATGTGACTTAATCCAGCCAGGTATGGAAGCTGATTCATCCCAGGAAACATCCAAAATTCTCAATACGAACTAGGGGCAGAAAATTCCGACTTAAAAGGCAGATTCCGCAGCACTTTGACTATCAGGTCTGGCACTTTTCATTTTACATCAAATCAAGTTTCATCTACTTTCTCTCGCTCCAGGCTGCGGATCTTGATAACCAAGCCTACAATCAAGCACAGGATGATCACCACCGAAACCGCAAGCCCCTTGCGACGGAACTGAATCTCATCGAGCGCCCGCACTCCCCTGGCGTGCGCTTTGGTGCTGATTCCAAGGCCAGGCTCCACCTCCTTTTTCACCAGATCCGGGGAAAAAGAGTGGACCACGGCCCTGGCCTTAACCAGAGCGTCCTTTGCGCCGTTCAGCTCAAATTGCGCCTGGCTCACTTCCACCCCGGCATGTTCAGCTTGAAGGAGCAGAGCTCCGGCTCTTTCAGACGCGCTTCTAAGCGAGTCGACAAGAGAGCGCATCGTGGCCGCAGTCTTCCCCCCTTTGTCTTGAGCCGAGTGGCACCCCGCGCAGACGCTCTCATTCTCCAGCCCCAGCTTGTTGTCGTCCGTCTCTTTGACGTCATGATTGCTGTGGCAGGTCGCGCAGCCTGGCGTGCCCATCCGGGCAAAGATCTTCGCGTGAGGACTTTTGGCAAACAGCTCCGCCATGACCGAATGACACTGGCCGCAAACATTCCCCACCCACGTCATGCCCGGAGGCGCGGCGCCGTGGTTGCCGTGGCAATCGTTGCAGGTCGGCGCAGATAGGTCCCCTTTTACAGACATCGTCTTCCAGTGAATGCTCTCCTTATACTTCTGGAACTGATCTGTCGGAATCTTGTAAGGCTGCATATACTGAGAGTCGGCGTGACAATGAGCGCATGTTTCCGCGACTCTTAGAGGGTGAACGGACGATCTGGGGTCTGAGGGGGGCTTGATAAGATGGGCAGGATGGCAGCTCACACAGACCGCGACTTTGGTATCTCCGTATTGCCTGAGCCGCTGTCCGTGTACCGACGTGTAGTACTCAGCCTCCTGGTCAACGCGGAGCGATGGATTGTATTGCCGCATAAATCGCCCGTCTGAGTGACACCGCCCGCAGAGCCGCGTGATCTGCTTCCGGTCGGGCTTACCAATGTAGCCTTTGGCGCGATCCATGGCCTCCATCCCGGCTGCTTCTGTATCACCTCCGTGACAGGCAACACAGCCAAAGCCCTTGGAGGCGTGGACATCTTCGCGAAAAACTTTAGCTGGCCTGGCCAGCCGCTGGTCAGCAAGCCCTAAATGGCAGGCAGCGCAACGGTCGGCCATCTGCTGAGCCATAGCCGGTGCTGAGAACAGTGTTCCAAATAACCCCAGTAGGAAAAGCACACTCAAAATACTTGCGATTCTTCGTCCCATTTAGCGACCCTGCTTTAAGGCTTCAGAAAGCCTGATAGATATTCATCTCCGGGCGAAATTCTGGCCACGAGCCTTTTCGCCGGTCTTCTCACTGCTCATAATAAACGAGCGGTTATGTCCTGGCTATGATTTTTCGCGAGAACGGGCAGGCAAACAAAACCCGTCGCAAGGTGAGAAGGATAAAAACTCTCGACCGGGTACTGCGCTCCGGCAAATGACGGTGACCACAAATGCGATAGCAGAACGACCTCCACCACCCAACCCAACCTTTGAAGACTCACTACCGGCCCCGCCCTCCTAGCTGGATAAACGTCACGAGGTCTGCCATCTCTCCCCCTTTGAGGAGCGGCCACTCCAGGGACCGTTCCAGCATCTTTTCTTCCATTGTACTAGCGTGATTCCACATCGCCGAGACAACTGTTGCTGGCTGATCGAGCCCTTCCACTTTTCTGAAATCAGGACCGACGTTCCCGCCTTTGCCCCCTATCGGGTGACAACTGATACATCCTTTCGTCTTCGCAAGGTTTTCCCCTCTGCGGGAATCTCCCGGCCTCGCAAAGTACTGAACCGCATAAAGATAAGCGACGATGCTAGCCATCTCTTCAGCTCGAAGTTGAGGTACAGGAATACTTCTTTCTTTCATTTTTTTCAACATTGCAGGAGCCTTGTTCCACATGGCCGCCGCAAATTGGACCAGGCCCAATTGGACCCGCCGCTCAGCCAAGTCCCCCCCCACCTTTCCCCCTCGTCCTTTGATGCTGTGGCACTCTTGACAGCGTCTTTTCACAAAAAGCTCCTGTCCTTCGTCGGGCCGGCCCGGTAGAAGATAGATCCGCTCCGCTTCTCGGCCTGGATTGGCGGACTTCAGATAGGCCACTAGATCCTCTAGCTCTACCGAACTAAAGTTAGGACGCCCAATCCCTCTCTCTCGCATGGCCTCGGCCATGGCAGGACCATGATTCCACATCGCCGCGGCGACAAAGATCGGGGAACCCTGCTGCGTCAGCTTGTCGAGACTCGGACCGATAACTCCGCCGGTCCCGCCGATTTGATGGCAAGCGACACAATGCTTTTTGTCGAAGATTCCTCGGCCCGCCTTCGGATCGCCAGGACGGTCAAAGTAGTTAAGCGTGTAGAGGAAGGCGATCAGGTCGCCGGTCTCGCCGGGACTCAACTGAGGACGACTGATCCTGATTTTTTGCATCTGCTTTGACATCTGAGGGAGATGGTTCCACATCGCCGCTGCGAGGTCGTAAAACGACCGGGGCGTCGAAACACGCCCAAGATCAGGCGCGAGTTTAGCGCCAACTCCGCCGATTGCGTGACATTTCGAGCAGCCTTTAGCTCCGAAGATTCGGGAGCCGACGATCGGATCCTGAGTGGGGCTGAAGAGGGGCTGGGCAAAAGCTTGGCCCAGACCTGAGAGTGAAAAACTGACGGCCAAGATCAACAACATCAGTGTGCGAATCTTCTCGACGTCAATCTGGCGTCTCATTTGCCGAAGACAGAAATTTTGAGGCGGCATATGCTCTGCTCCTCTCTCGGACCCTTCACGGCTCCGAGCAATATAAACACCCCATCGGAGCTTCCCTTTCCACCACGCATAGTTTACCGGTGACACAGTTGTTGCTCATCCCCCCTTGCGCCCGGTCTCCTTCTGTCCAACCGGCCGACTTGCCTCTTTTCGGAGCGAAAGCAGATAAGCCATCAGGTCAGCCATTTCTCCGCCTTTGAAAACCGGCCATTCCAGAGACTCTTCCAGCATTTTCTGTTCCATCGTGCTCGCATGGTTCCACATCTCGGTGACGACCTCCAGTGGGGTCTTGAGTTTTTCGACTTTAGCAAGTTCCGGCCCCACTGTCCCTCCGGCCCCCGGCAAGCTGTGGCATTTGCCACAACGCTTCTCTTGGTGCACGGTCCGACCCCTCTGGGGATTGCCGGGTGGATCGATAAATTGGAGGAAGTAAAGGTAGCTGATGAGATCCGACATTTCCTCCGTGGTGAGCGATGGCACCTGGATACTGCGCTCAGCCATCTTCGCCCACATCTTTGGACCGTGGTTCCACATTGCGCCGGCGATTTTCATGAGGCTCCCCTTGAGCCTTGCCCGGAGGTCGAGATCAACTCGCCCGCTCTGATCCTTGATAGAATGGCATTGGATGCAGCGTTTCTCCAAGAACAGCTTCGCCCCCCGCTGCGGGTTTCCCGGCTGCAGGTAAACGCGCTCTACTCCCCCACCCACGCTGCGAATGTAGGCCAAAAGATCGGGGATATCATTTTTTTCAAATGTGGGGCGCGTGACTCGTAGGGCCTCCATGACACCGGCCATAGCCTTTCCGTGGTTCCAAAGGCCAGCCGTGAGGTAAATCGGAGAAGCGTACTGGCTGTAACTATCCAGCTTTGTGGCATGTTTTCCGCCCTTGCCGCCCAGAGAGTGACAAGTGGAGCATCGTTTCTCTCTAAAGAGGCGAGCACCCGCGGCCGCGTCTCCCGGCGGGTCGAGCGACCCAAGATAATAAAGGAAAGACAGGAGACTTGCCATCTCGGGCGCCTTAAACTGAGGCACAGTCACCCGTTGTTCCTGAAAGACGCGCGCCATTCCCGGAGCATGGTTCCACATGACACCGGCGATCTCCAGGAGCGGACGCTTCAAGATACCCTGGCCTAAATCAGGTCCTGCAGCTCCTCCCACGCCATACACTGCGTGGCAACGAAGACAGCCTTTCCCCGTAAATAGGCGGCTTCCCTCCAGAGGATTGCCCGGGAGAAGAAGCGCAACGGATTCATCAACACCAAAGGACTCAGGCGCATGACCAAACCCGACCACCAAGACCAGGGCGATGAATATGAATCTGATTCTCATCGCTCTCTCCCGTGAATACGTATGCCCCAAAAAACGTAGAAGACCACACCCATGAAAATCAGGAAAATAGGGATGGCCACAATCGATATTCCTATAGAGGCTGACGGGACGTCGCCAAGGCTCCAGGCTGCTCGAAGCAAGTGAATGATCCAGACGATAATCCCCCCAACTAGAAGATAAGCGAATCCCAACCATACCCATTGCAGGATTCTCACGAGCCGATCGAAATCAGATTGCGTGCGTTCCATCTCGTTTCCTTCTAGCTTTTTATGTTTTCCCCTCGACCTCGCCCGGCAGGTAAGTTATGAGCCGCTCCTCTACCTCTTTAAGTCCCACTTCTCGACCCTCACGGATCTCCCAGATAGAGATGATGGGAAAGAACTTGGTGAAGAGAAGATAAAAGAGAGCGAAGACGCCAAAACTCCCCGCCGTTTCCCCCCACTCGACCCAGGTGGGCCAGTAAATTCCCTCCGGAAAGGGCAGCCGCGGAAAGGATAGCGTCGGCACGACGATGATGAAGCGCTCAAGCCACATCCCCACGATGACCGCCAGCGACGCTGCGAGGACTTTACCAATGGTGTGCCGGCTCAGCCTCGCTAAACAAAAAATCGGGAGAACGAAGTTGCAAAGCACCATCCCCCAGAAGAAGGGCCAGAAGGGGCCGGTGAACTTGGCCCAAAAAACTTTCATTTCCTCCGGCTCTGCTCCGTAATAACCCGTGAGGTACTCGGCGAAAGTAAAATAGAACCAGAGAAGCGCCATAATAAGTAGGAGCTGTCCCAGGTAGCGGAAATGAATTGGCTTGAGGTAATACTGAAGCCCATAGGCCTTTCGAAAAATGATCATAGCCACGATAAGGGCAGCGATTCCGGAGAAGATGGCGCCGACAACGAAGTAAGGCCCGAAAATCGTCGAGTGCCACAT
>JACQUW010000160.1 GCA_016210115.1 Deltaproteobacteria bacterium
AATAATCACTGACCCATTGCGCGGGCTCGGAGAGCGGCGGTGGCTTTCATGTCCGAGGCGCGGTGCTTGGGCATCGCCCGGGTCCGTGAAAGCAACGATGTTTCTAAATCTTAAACGCCTCCAGTGTGTTGGGCGCGAATAGCTGCTCCAGGTCGATTCTATTCTTGATCAGACCCTGCTCGAGAAGGTAGGAGTGAAGAGTTTCCAGAACCTGCCGGTTCTGAAAAAATCCGTAGGGCCAGTAGTCCTCGCCCATCAAGTCTCTCGTCTCTTCATAATCAGCGATGTTCCAGGGAAGGCTGATCCGGAGAATATTGGAGTCGTAGATCTGGCTGAAACAGAGATCCTTCGCCTGGGAGAATGCCTTGTAGAGACTCTGGGCGACCCAGGGATTCGCCTCATAGAGGGCAGACCGGATCACGATCACGTGCATAATCGGAAAAATCCCGGTCCGGCGGAAGTAGTCCATCTCCGCTTTCTTGTAATCGGGAAAAAGACGCCTGATCCGTCTTCGATCTTGGAGAAAACAGGAAGGCATGCGCGGCGACATCAGGACATCGATTTCGCCGCTCTGGAGCATATCGTTGAGCGTTCGGTTCTCGGGAATCATATTGAGCCGAATTCCATCCGGGAGATCGAACTCTACCCGATCTTTGCGCCCTGGCTGTTCCTCGCCTCCCTGAAACCAATGGATCTCTAGCGGGGAGATTCCGTATTCATGCTGAAACAATCCCCGAAGCCACACTGCAGCGGTCATGGTATATTCCGGCACCCCCACTCGTTTCCCTCTCAGATCTTCCGGGCGCTTGATGCCGGATTTGGAATTGACGAAGATGCAGCGGTGACGGAAAGTTCGCGAAGGAAAAACCGGAAGCGCTACAAACGGCCGGCGTCCCCGAGCCGCATCCACCAGAAAAGCGCCCATTGAAAGTTCCGCGGCGTCAAATTCCTCGTGCTTGAGCATGCGCCAGAAAATCTCTTCCACCGGAAGCACGAGATAATTCATCTCAATCCCCTCCGGCTTGATAGAGCCGTCGCGCAAGGCCCGGGTGCGGTCGTAGTCCTCGCAGGCAAGTGTTAAAGGCAGATCAGCCATTGCTTCGAAACCGTTTCTACTCGTTTATTTCCCCCAAAGCTGCTTGTAAAATCCTGAAGCGTCCAGTTCTTTCACGAACCGGTCATCATAGAAACTCTCGGGATTGGCGCTCTTGGCCTTGGGATTTCTCGCAGCCGCCTGATTGAGCACCTCCTGAATTCCCTCACGATTATTGTATGGAATCTTGTCAACGTAATCCAACGCGTACTGGTAAACCGCGTTGATGACCCTGGCGTCCGTGGCCCGCGCGTACTTCCTGATCGCGCGGCGGCTGAGCTCCGGGTCTGTAAAAAGCCGGTAGACCCCCTCCGAGTAAGCCTTGAGGAACCGGCGCACGAGATCCTCGTTGGCGTTAACGAATGAGCGGCGCGCCATCCAGGCGTCATGAGGAAAATAAACGCCGGCCTTCCCCATATTCATCAGGATGCGAGCGCCCGCCTCCTCAGCCCTCAGGTTGGTAGGACTGGAAAAAGGGGCGGCGACGATGGCGCGCGTGCGGAGCATGGCGGCGGCCGCAAAGAGATCGCCTGTCTGGATTATCGTCACGTCGCGTCCCGGCTCCAGCCCGTGCTTGCGCAGGACGTAGCGCATCGTAAAATCTGTGGATGAGCCAAACCGCGTCACGCCGACAGATTTGCCGCGCAGGTCCTCGATCGATTTGATCTCGGGCAAGGCCATAATGTAAAAAGCGGGAACTTTCACAAGCGTTCCCACCATCACGATATCCGCCCCGCCGAGGTTGGCATCCACGGCGGCGCTGCCGCCTGCAGCCGCGAAGGGAACATCGCCTCCCAGCATCGACTGGACCATCAGAGAAGCTGAAGCAATCAACACGAGATGGGAATCGATATCGTATTTCTCAAAAACCCTGCCCTCCTGCGCCACCCACAGTGCCGCAAAGACCCCGCTGGCGCTGGTATATCCGGAGACCAGTCGATCCCGCGCCTCTGTAGTGGGAACCGCCAGAATCCAGATAAACCCCAGGCCGATCAAAAAACCACCTATTTTCATATCGCTGCCTCCTCTCGTCCGTTTCGTGTGGCGATCAAGATACCGCGATTTTGATACCGCCAAATCTTATAGGAGTCTAATCTACCGTTTCAAGCCCCATTGGCTTTTGCCATTAACTCACTTGTTTGACATCTCCGTTTTCTTTATGTTAGTCGCCCAGAGGAAGGAGAAAACAAATGAGACGAATTCTTATCCAAAACGGGATTGTCATTACCATGGACCCGCGGCGCCGCATCATCAAGAATGGCGCTGTCGCGGTTGAAAATGATCGTATTTTGGATGTCGGGAAAACCGACTCTCTGAAAAGCTTTCAAGCCGACAAAGTCATTGACGCCAGCGACCGCATCGTGATGCCCGGGCTCGTTGACGCCCATATTCATAATGTTCAGATGCTCTCCCGCGGGCTTGGGGACGACGTTGATCTTATTGCCTGGTGTTACGAGCGGATTTATCCCTACGAAGTGCTTCTGAACCAGAGCGATGAGTACACGTATCTCAGCGCCCTCCTCTGCTGCGCCGAGATGATTCGTACGGGAACCACAACCGGCTCGGATCCCGGCGGTTACAGGATGGAGAACGTCGCTCGAGCTTTCGTCGAGAGCGGCATGCGCGGCATCGTGTCGTGGGCCGGAATGGACCAGTGGAGCCAGGATCGACCTCTCCCCGACGGACTGCTCGGCAAGCTCCCGACCGATGAGACGATGAAGGCCGAGGAGAAGCTCATTCGGGACTGGCACGGAAAAGAGAACGGTCGCATTCGCGCTTCCTATGCGCTGAGAGTCGAGCCCAACGTCACCGATGATCTCTACCGTCGCGTCAAGCAGGCCGCCGAACGTGATGGCGTGCTGGTGCAGATGCATGCCGCCGTAAATAAAGACCAGGTGGAATGGGTCCGGAAAAAGAGCGGGATGACCACGATTGCGCATATGAACCGGCTCGGAGTGCTTCAGCCAAACTGGCTTCTCACTCACATGGCGGTCCTGACCGATGAAGAAGTCAAAATGCTAAAGGATCATGACGTCAAGATCTGCCACAATCCCGGAGCGACGCTCCACGGCGCGTACGGCGCCGCGGTGATCGGCAAATTTCCGGAGATGCTCGACATGAAAATCACGGTCGCCATGGGATGCGACTCCAGCGCGGCCAACAACAGCCTGGATATGTTCCGCACGATGTACGAAGTCGCGACCGTTCACAAGGAGATCCGGCTCATCCCGGATCTGATCCCGCCGGAAAAGGCGCTGGAGATGGCGACCGTTGACGGAGCGCGGGCGCTCCAGTGGGAAAATGAAATCGGCTCTCTGGAGAAGGGCAAAAAAGCGGACGTTATCATCGTCGAGACCCGGCGCTCCAACTGGATACCGATGCACGACTTCTCCATCGTTCCGAATCTCGTCTATTCCGGAGAGGGCGCGGACGTGGAAACGTCCATCATCGACGGCCAGGTCGTCATGGAAAACCGAAAGATCCTCACCATCGACGTGGACCGCGTGCTCAGTCAGGCGCAGGCGGCGGCGACGAAGATCGTCGCCCGGCTCCCTTATAAAATTCAGCCGCGCTGGCCGATCGAATAGCCGAAGATTGCCTCGGCCTTGCGGCCGCGTGCGAACCGACGTCATTCCAGCGACGATGCAGATCTTCTGTAGCTGCTGGACTCCGGCCCTTCCGCCATCGCGCGAGGGGCCGGAATGGCGTTAAGAATTATGAACCAAAAACGGTGGACACCCGCGTCAATTACCTGCTTCTCGCTACCGCTTTCCTGGGAACCTTCTTTTCGGGAATGGGCTCCAGGATCTTCATCATTTCAATGCCGACGCTGGCGAGTTCCCTGGGAACCGACCTGATCGGGATTTCCTGGGCCCTTCTCGCCTACCAGCTTTCCAACATTGGATTTTCTCTCATTTTCGGACGCCTGAGCGATATTTGGGGCCGAGAGAACGTTTTTGCCACTGGTTTTGCCGTGTTTTCCCTGGGATCTCTTTTTTGCGGTCTTTCACAAACGGTATCGCAGCTTATCTTTGCTCGCTTTTTCCAGGGAATAGGTTCGGCAATGATTCAATCCTCCAGCCGGGCCCTGGCAGCCGAGGCTGTTCCGCAAAACCTCTCAGGGAGAGCCCAGGGCTACATGACGACAGCGCACCACACGGGTTTTCTCTTAGGTCCGACCGTCGGCGGGCTGATGATCGACTATCTAAACTGGCGTTGGACTTTCTTTTTTCTGGTGCCTATCGGAATTTTCGGAGCTTTGCTCACCCTGAAAAATCCCCAACGCGACAGAACGCGCCTTCATGGCCTGTCAATAGACTATGCCGGAGCCGCCCTTCTCTTTGCGACGACGACCACTCTGGTCTTACTCCTCGACCGCCGCATGCTCGCGCTGATGAGCGCGGAAATCAAGGGGGCGTTCGCCGTTATTTTTACGGGATCGCTCTTGAGCCTCCTCATTCACGAGTCTAAAGCCAAAAGCCCGGTCCTTAATCTCGCGCTCTTCAAAATCCGAGGTTTCGCGTTCAGCGCGCTCAGTCTTCTGATCGTCGCCATATGTTATGCGCTTACCGCGTTTCTCCTTCCCTTTTATCTTCAGGACGTCCTTCGCCTGTCTCCTTCATTTATAGGGTTTCTGTTTATGGCGCCGCCCATCCTCACGATTTTGCTCGCGCCGGTGAGCGGTCACATGGCTGACCGGCTGGGGGCGAGCTTGCCTCAAACTTTAGGCGTCGCCTTCATGTTTCTTTCTCTCACAGTGGGTGTTTTCTTCACGCCCTTCTCCCACTGGCTGCTTCCGACCCTTATGATTGCTTTGAGCGCGGTGACGAATGGCCTTTTCAATCCAGCGGCTTCTGCGGGCATGCTCAACGCGCTACCCAGGGCGCACCGCGGCTTTGCGTCTGCCACAAACCATGTGACTTTTGGACTGGGAAATGTTCTCGGAGTGGCGCTCGGCGGGCTTCTCATGACGGCCGCATACGAGCATCATACTGCGATTGCGGGCGTGAGCCCGACACCGGAAAATCCTGGCGCATTCGTTGCCGCCCTCAACACAACTTTTCTCGTGACGGCAGGGCTGAGTCTCCTCGCTCTCCTCAGCTCCGCAACGAGCGGGAGTCGAGCTTCAGCGGCGAATTAGCGTCCTAAGAAAGTTCCTTAAATATGTCGTCTGCCTCTTCGTCGTCATACCCGCGAAAGCGGGTATCCAGAAGCGTTTGATTTCCTGGATTCCGGCTCGCGCTGGCTATCGCCAGCTTGGCCGGAATGACGTTGAATTATTCAACGGATTTCGAAAACACCACACTAATAGCGCGCTCGACTCTCCTCCGCCTTCCGGATCGCTTCCCATAGTTTGGGCGCCGTGTAGGGCATGTCGATGTGATCGATTCCGAGAGGCGCCAAAGCATCCATTACGGCATTCGCGATCGCGGCCGGCGCTCCATTGGTGCCGGCCTCTCCGACGCCCTTCACGCCCAGCGGGCTGAAGGGATTAGGCGTTACGGTCTCGCCGAGCACCAGCGGAGGCACGTCGCCGGCGCGCGGAACCGCATATCCGATCAACGAGCCGGTGAGCGCCTGGCCGTCGTCGCCGAAGACCATCTGTTCTCGGAAGGCCTGACCGAGACCCTGTGTGAGGCCGCCGTGAATCTGCGCCTCGACTATCATCGGATTGATAATCACGCCGCAGTCATCGACCAAAACAAGCTTTTCAATTGTCGGCTTTCCGGTTTCGCGGTCGATTCTAACGACCGCCACGTGAGCGCCGAAGCCCCAGGCTTCCCGTTTGGGATCGAAAAAGACCGTCTCCTGCAGGCCGGGTTCCATGCCGCGGGGCAGTTTTCCGTGTGCGGCGCCTGCAACCCGCCGCCAGGTAATTTTCCGGTCGGATACTCCCGCGATCGCAAATCCTCCGTCCGCCTGAACAACGTCTTCGGGCGCCGCTTCCAGCAGATGCGCGGCGATCCGGCGGGCCTTTTCAATAACGCGTTCGGCTGCAACGGCCATCGCGCCACCGGCCATGACGGCGCTCCGGCTGCCAAAAGTACCCACACCTTGTTGGACCGCCAGCGTGTCCCCGTGTCGAATCGCGACATGGTCCATGGAAACACGCATCTTATCCGCTATGACTTGGGCAAAAACGGTCTCATGCCCCTGGCCGTGGGCGCTTGCACCGGTAAGCACGGTGATCTCTCCCGTGCGCTCCACGCGAACCGTTCCGCTTTCAAAACCGGCCCCACCGCTGGATTCCACAAAAGTCGACAGGCCGACACCCACCAACTCGCCGCGAGACCGCGCCTCGTCGCGATAGCGAATCATCTCATCGTAATTGGAAAGGCGCAGGGCCTCGTCGAGCGACTTCTCGTACTCGCCTGAGTCGTATTCCACCCCGACGCCGGTGCGGTATGGGAACTGCTCCGGGCGGATAAAGTTTTTGCGCCGGATCTCGCGACGGTCGATCCCCAGGTCTCGCGCCGCTTTATCCATCAACCGCTCAATATTCAGCACCGACTCCGGCCTGCCGGCGCCTCGATATGGTCCCGTTGAAGTGGTGTTGGTAAACACTCCCACCACCTCGACGTGGACGTTCTGGATCTGATAACAGCCCGGGGCCATGGCCATCATGCGCTGCGGTGGACCGGCCGTATTGGAATAAAGGTATGCGCCGAGGTTCGCCACCACGCGGGTTTTCAAGCCGAGAATGGTGCCATCGCGCTTGAGGGCCAGCTCCGACGTCATGACCTGATCACGCCCCTGAATGGTGGTCACGAAATCTTCGCTTCGCGTCGAGATCCACTTCACCGGCCGCGCGAGCTTAAGCGCCAGGTGACAGGCCAGCGCATACTCTCCATAAAAAGGTCCCTTGCTGCCGAATCCTCCGCCCATGTCAGGCGCGATGACCCGAATCTTGTGCTCCGGAAAGCCGACGGCAGTCGCCAGATCCGCGCGCGCGCGGTGGGGCGCCTGGGTGGAAATCCACACCGTGACTCCCTGTCCCATCGCTTCCGGGCACGCCACCACGCCCCGTGGCTCAATCGCCATTGCCACCAGACGCGGGCTGGCAATACGCATCCGAACAATATGATCGGCCTGCGCGAAGGCCTTATCGACGTCGCCGCCCTTTTTTGTCGCAACGTAGCAGACGTTGCTTTCCAGTTCCTCTCGGGCGAGCGGCGCGCCAGGCTCAAGCGCCTTCTCCGCATCCGCCACGGATGGCAGCGCTTCGTATTCCACCTCAATGGCGCTGGCGGCATCCTGCGCGAGAGCCCGGCTTTCCGCCACGACCGCTGCCACCGGAACGCCGACCGCATGAACGGCGCCGCGCGCCAGCGCTGGATGCGGCGGTATTTGAATCCCGGGTACCGCAACGGGCGCTGAGATTTTCAACTGCTCGGGGATGTCATCGCCGGTCAAAACCGCTGCAACGCCCTTCATCGCCTTCGCTGCGCTCGTGTTGATGGAAATTATCTTTGCATGCGGGTACGGGCTGCGCAGCAGCGCCATGTGCAGCATGGCGGGAAACTGAACGTCATCCACATAGCGCCCCTTGCCGGTGATTAAGAGAGGATCTTCGACCCGGCGAATGGACGCGCCGATATATCCGCTTCCAGTACCTTGTATCGTCATCGCATCACCTGTTGGCGCAAACCGCGGTAAATCGAGTTGAAATTTCGTTTGGCATTTCGGATTAGCCCCCTGTCCTTGCACTGCGTCGCGCGGCCTCTTCGATGGCCCGCCGCGCGTAGACGGCAGCCATGTGCCGCTTGTAGTCGGCGCTCGCGTACACGTCACCCTCCGGGTTGGATCCTTCGGCCGCCTTGGCGGCCGCCGCCGCGATAACTTCCGCAGTGAGCGCTCGCCCCTGCAGCGCGGCTTCCGTCCCTCTTGCGCGCAGCGGACCGCTCCCTAACCCGCCGATCGCGATCGAAGCCGATTCGCATCGGCCGGATGGCTGGTGAATCAGCAACGCGCCTGCGCTAACGACGACGTACCCGGACGCCGGGTGCGACATCTTGGCGTAGGCCGTGCCGGCGCCCGGTGGCGGCAGCGGGACGCGAATCTCTGTCAGAATTTCATCCGTCGCCAGAGCCGTGGTGAAGAAATCGATGAAGAAATCGCTCGCGGAGACCATTCGTTTTTCGGCATGCGAGACGAGCACGAAAGAGGCGTTCAGCGCTGTCAGAATCACCGGAAAGTCGGCTCCCGGATCTGCATGGGTGACGCTCCCGCCGATCGTGCCGCGATTGCGCACCTGCGCGTCGCCGATGACCGACGCCGCTTCAGCCAATCCGGGCAGGCGCCGTCGCACGAGATCCGAAGAAGCGACATCGGCATGCACCGTGAGCGCGCCGATGGCCATAGTATCTCCGTCCACACGGAGGCCGCGGAGATCATTCAACCGGCCGAGATCGATCAAGGTGCGGGGCGCGGCGAGCCGGAGTTTCATCGCCGGAATGAGACTGTGCCCGCCGGCCAGCAAACGGGCGTCTTCGCCGTCACGGGTGAGGAGATCGAGCGCTTCGTCAAGCGAGCGCGCCGCGAAATATCGAAAGCTAGGCGGAAACATGATGACCTCTCATTCGCTCCGCGGCCCATCGGATAGCCTCGATGATGTTGACATAGCCGGTACAGCGGCAGAGATTGCCTTCGAGCGCGTGCTTGATCTCTTGCTCGCTGGGATCGGGATTCGCCTTCAGCAAATCCACGGCAGTCATGATCATGCCCGGCGTGCAGTAACCGCATTGTGCGCCATGTTTTTCGCGAAAGCCCTCCTGGACCGGATGCAGCGCCCCTTCAGGCGCTAAGCCTTCGATCGTGGTGATTTCAGCCTCATTGGCCTGAACTGCCAGAATCGTGCACGATTTCACGGCCCGGCCGTCCATGTGAATCGTGCAGGCGCCGCATTGACTTGTATCGCAGCCGACGTGGGCGCCGGTCAGGCCCAGATGCTCGCGTAAGAAATAGACGAGGAGGAGACGCGGCTCCACCTCGGCATGTCGTTTTTTACCATTGACGGTGACATTTATAGAGACCGCCAGGCGCTCCGCCTCACCTGTCATACTCACATTTTCTCCGCTGTAGCTCATTGGATGAATCTCCAGTCGTCAACTCAGCCGTATTCCCTCATTCGTCGTTCTGCTTCAGCGCCGGCATGTAGGCGCTGGCGCGTCACATCAGGAAAATATTACACGCGCTTCGAGACGGGCTCAACCCTTTAATCCGTGATGGGAGTTGACAAGTCGGCGCCCTGTTCATTAGTAGTTGAGTTCGTTCGGTCTCGAATAGGCTGGAACAAAACGCCACAGTTCGCGGGTTCTGCGAAACAGGAGGTAAAATGACTCTCATCATCGGCGAGAAGGCAACGCAAAAGCTCATCGGAATGCCGCGCGCCCTCGCTGTGGTCGAGAAGGTCCTGCGCGATCGAGCAGCCGGTAAGGTGCGCAGATTGTCGCGCGGCCGGCTTAGGGGAAATCGAAAAGGGCTCAACATCATGGCTGCCTGGCACGCGGATTGGGACCTTTTTTGCATGAGGTTTTATTCAGGAAAGCGAACCAGCTCAATTGCCCTGCATGACGGCCGCACGGGCGAGTTTGTAGCTTTGATGAACGCGTCTTATCTCGCCCCGCTTCGCACCGGCGCCACGAGCGGCGTCGCAGCAAAATACCTCGGACCTCCGGCGGCCCGCGTACTGGGCGTGATTGGTCCCGGGCGGCAGGCAATCTTCCAGGTAGAAGCCATAGTGGAGAGCACAGGGGTGCCGACGGTGCTCGTCTACGGCCGGAATGGGGCGAACCGAAGGCGCTTTATCCGGACCATGGGAAAAAGAATCCAAGCCGAACTAAAGCAGGCTCTCTCACTGAAAGAAATAGAAGCACAGTCCGATATCATTGTTCTCGCGACGGACTCGAAGGTGCCCATCCTGGACGGCGCTTTCCTGAAAAACGACGTCCTGGTGATAAGTATCGGCGCCAACCAGCCAATCAAACACGAGGTCTCTGCCGAGCTCATTCGCCGGATGGATCTCATTGTCACCGACGATCTTCCAACCGCCCAAATCGACGCGGGCGATCTCATTGCAGCTCATGAAGCGGGAGCTTTACAATGGGAAAACGTCCTCCCGCTCGACCTGGTCGTCGCCTCCAATAAGTTAAACGGTCGCCCCAAGAAAATATTATTTCAATCCAACGGGATCGGCGATGACGCTCTCGCGGTCGCTCGCTATGTGCTGAATGCGATTCGGCGAAAACGAATTAAAGTGACCAGAGTCAGCGAGATCTAAACGGGAAGAGAGACAGTAACCCCTGATCCCGGCGAGAAGGTGCCCGGCATTATATCTCACGCGATATACACGAGAAGCTGACTTGGCCGTTATTGTGCTCGCCCCTCCGGTGGCTGGGATTTCTCTACCCTCCGTAAGAGCGGCAGCGCGAACAAGGGGAGCAGCCCGATCAGCCCGACGGTTATCATCAGCTTGCCGAGATTCGAATAATCCTGCTGCGTTACGGCAAACACTGTATTTAAGTAGCGCGTGAAAAGCTCGCTCGCGGAGAGGGCGAGATTCATCAGTGAGGCCATGATCGAAAACATGGTCGCCTCGGCGCCCGGAGGAGCGGATCGGGCAATTAAAATCAAAATAGGAACCATCGTGAGCTGGCCGAGTGGCGCGGAGATGGTGGTGTCGATGAAGGCAAATACTCTCGGACTCATTCCCAACCACTCATTAACGCCGTAAAAAAGTCCGATGCTGGGAAGATACAAGATAGTCCCGGCAAGGACGACCCAAAATAACGTAAAGCTCACGGGCCGCTCGACGATCGCTTTACGGAATACGATGAGGCCCACGAGGCTCAATACCGAGCTGACCTGCGCGAGCAAACCGAGAAACTCCTGGTCAAAACCCAAGCGATCGATGGCCCAGTAACTGTAGCCTTGCCCCACGCCCGGAGTCGACCGGAAGAGGAAAATGACAAGCGCCGCGATGGCGACCGGCCGCGATATCCCAACAGCCCTGAGCAGCAGGCCGATCAGAGCGCCGGAGACGATAAGGACGATTTCCTGTGTCAGGGGAATCTCGAAGATTTGCAGTAGGACGCCAAACGACGCATACCCGAGCCCCACTCCCATAATGAGACCGGGCTTATGGCCTCCCAGAGGGCTGGCGTCAGTTTCCTGTTTAGCCGGTCGCGTGCGACGCGGAATCAGACTCACGCTTCCAGCAACGATCAGGGGCAGGACCATAGCGACAGCAAAGACGCCGCGGGCGCCGATTCGACCTGCCAACCAGCCACCCAAATAGCCGACGCTGATGCCGCCGACGAGCAGTGCCATTCGACCGAGCGCCTGGATCTGGCCCAACTCTGCGTCGTCCTCTGCGATCTCCACGCTCAAAGCATCCGCTACGACGTCCTGAATCATGAAACCGACGGTTACCATCAGGGTAGCGATCAGGAAAGCTCCTTTGGTTTCAATGACGGTGGCTAATGCCAGGTAGCCACACAGAGAACAAACTGACCCAAGCAGCAGATAAGCCTTTCGACGGCTGCCGAAGATCGGGTAGGCATCCGAGGCGACGCCGGCCACCATCTTCGTCCCCCAGGGAAGGCCGAGCCAAAAGGCGATTTCCGCAACCTCTGCAGGCGTCAGGCGAAGCGCATCTTTCTCGAAGAAAACCAGCGCGACAC
>JACQUW010000167.1 GCA_016210115.1 Deltaproteobacteria bacterium
TTCCCCTCCGCATACCGGTACTCGATGGCGATGTTTTGTCCTTCGATGTAGCCCCGGTCGCGCAGAGCACGCCGAACTGCCTCAGCACGGGCGGACTCCGCAGTAGGGTCGCCCCCCGCTAGATACCCTATCCGGTGAATCTTCTTCGGCTGCTGCGCCCCTGTTAAAGAAACAGCAAGCAGAAAGACAGCCGGCAGCAGGCAGATAAAGACTAAGACTCTTCTGTTCATGCTTTTCGCTCCTGGTTTTTGCTGCTAGCTGCCTCCTGCTTCCTGCCCGCTGTCATTTGATAACCTTGTCCGCTCGCGCCAGCACGTTGGGCGGAATCGTGACGCCGATCTGCTTTGCCGTCTTCAGATTTATGACCAACTCTAACTTTGTGGGGCGCTCTACCGGTAACTCTCCCGCGTTAGCTCCCTTAAGGATCTTATCGATCAGACGTGCCGCCTCGCGAGCAATTCCCGTATCGCTGCTTCCATAGCTTGCAAGCGCCTCAAAGGTGCTTCCCGAATGCGCATGAAAGATAGTGGCAGTACGTTTGGTATTCGCCGCGCGGATGATGGCTTGGTAATGGCCTGTGGGAATCCCGCCTGGAATACCTAAAAACCCATCCACTTTGCCTAACATCTCCAGGGCTCTTCCGATGTCCTCGCGACTGCGTGTCTCTCGATCCAAAAGCGTTATTCCGAGCTTTGGAGCAGTTTCCCGCGCGGCGGTGAGCCCCTGTAAAGGTGAGGCGTCCCGAGGATCATAGATCGCGAGAACGCGACGTATCCGGGGCACCATCTCCTTCAAAATCTCAAGACGCTTTCCGGAGAGTTCAGGATACTCAAAAGTAAGAGCGGTCGTGTTGTTCCCGGGTTTTGAAAGGCTGGATACATGGCCGGAAGCAACCGGATCTCCCGGAGTGATAAAAACAATGGGGATCGTTGGGGCAACCTGGCGTGCCCGTCTGACCAACCGGGAGCCCATGATGAACAGTACCTGCGCATTTTTGCGGGCAAGCTCTTCAACCACGCTACGCTCTCTGTCCTTTTCTTTTCCTCTTTCAACACGGCCCTCCAGGATCTCCAAGGCTTGTTCCGCGTAACCTAGATCGCGGAGACCCTGCTTGAGCCCGCTCACGATTCCCGAAAATCGGGGTTCCTCCGGCGCTCCAAGGACGCCGATACGCGCCGGCCGAGTTTGCGCGTCGGCTGGACATTCAAGAGCGAAGAAAATAACGCCCAAAATAATTGCGAATTTGAGAGTTCGAATTCCGGATTTGCAAATCCCGCGCCGCAATTCTACTGAGCCAATAAGAACAAGCGGAGTGTTCCCAGTCATGGTTCTCTTTCAAAATGTCTGAAACTCTCTTCTTGCTTCAATCCAAAATCCGCATTCCGAAATCCGAAATCACAACCGCGGATTGCTGACCTCCGAATTCTGAGTTGAATCCGTTCTTTCCCTGCGCCATTCACTATTTGCCATTTGCTATATTTACCGCTGACCTCTGACCTCTGACTTCGCTCACGGGTCAGCGTAAACGGGCCGATTGCCCGCTTCGCGCTCGTTTCGTTGAAAAGGCGAGAATTATTGCAGGAAGTTCTTTATTTTCCTTAATAATTCGTTCTCATCGATGGGCTTGGGCAGGTAATCGTCGCAGCCCGCCTCGCGCGCGTGGATTTCGTCGCCGACCATCGCGTGCGAGGTGACAGCGATAATTGGGATATGCTTCAATTCGCCGTTCGCTTTGATCCTTCGCGTCGCTTCCCAGCCGTCCATGACGGGCATGCCAAGGTCCATAAGCACGAGATCCGGCTTTTCCTCCTCGGTTCTCTTGACTCCCTCCGCGCCGTCCACAGCGATCAACACCTCGTACTCGTCTTCCAAAAGCTGCACGACCAGGTCGCGATTAAATTCGGCGTCATCAACCACCAGGATTTTTTTCTTGGCCATCTCCCTGGGCTCCTTTCTCATCTACCATTTTAGATTTTGGATTTCAGATTTTGGATTATGGCCATTTCGGAGACAAGAATCCAAAACCGAATCCAAAGAAGTCCGTTTATGTCCGAGCTCGCAGCGTTTTGATTGAAGCCACGGTCATTGCAACAATTTCATTAGCTCCCCTCATGAGGTCCGTAAGTCGACTACCGGGAATAACGTGGGCTTCGACGAGAAGTTCCATCCAATAAGCAGACTCGTCGGCTTCTTCTTCACTCGAAGTGCTAGCTTCTTTGTCCGTTGCTTAAGGCTTGTTCGTCCATGTGTTTTCTCCAATCCAAAATCCAAAATCCAAAATAAAGCTAGGCTCATTGGCTTCGAAGAGTGATCGGCAGCGTGATCGTGAAGCTCGATCCCAAGCCGACTTGGCTTTCAACACTAATATCGCCGCCCAACAGATTCACTAACCTCTTAACGATCGCCAATCCTAAACCCGTGCCTCCATACTTGCTTGCAGTGGACTTCTCCGCCTGGCGGAATTCATCGAAGATGTGAACCAGCGCCTCTTTGTCCATCCCGATTCCCGTGTCTGAGACCGTCAGCTTGAATGAACCGTTCTGTTGCGAGGCTGAAATCCGAACTTCTCCTTGCTCGGTGAATTTGGCCGCGTTGCTCAGAAGATTGAGGATGATCTGTTTCAGCTTCTCCCGGTCGGTGTAAACGGGCGGCATGTCGGGGGCGACCTCGCGCACCAGGCGCACTTTTCCGTCTTTCAGCATAGGCTCGACGGTCGAAGTGACCATGTGGATCACCTCATCCAATCTGAAGGATTCCGCAAAAACCTCCATCCGCCCGGCCTCAATCTTGGCCAGGTCCAACAGGCCATTGATCAGATTGAGAAGATGCTCGGCGCTGATGAGAACCTTCTGAAGGTTTTGTCTCTGCAATTCGGGGAGCTGTTCGGTCTTGCGGAGCACCAGCCGCGTGAAACCGATAATTGAATTCAGCGGCGTGCGCAGGTCATGGCTTATGCGAGAGAGAAATTCCGACTTGTGGCGGTTGGCTACCTCGAGCTGCCGGTTGGTCTCTTCGATCTCATGGAACAGCCGAACATTCTCGATGGCGATGACCGCCTGGTCGGCAAAGGTCTTAACCAGCGCAATCTGCTTCTCAGTAAACGGTCTTACCTCGCGGCGCCAGGTTGTGATCACGCCGACCAGAGCGTTTTCCCGAAGCATTGGGACGGAGAGGACTGTCCGGACGTTTTCCTTTTGGTAAAGTTCCAACGGTTTGGGAGAAAACGCCGGGTCGCTGAGCAAATCGGCAACGTGCACGGTCCTGCGTTCGAGCGCCGCGAGCCGAGTCGTCGTTTCATGGCTCGGGCGCGGATGGCTTTGTCTCAGGTGGTCGGCAAACGCTTCCGTGGTGCCGTAACTGGCGGTCGTAGTCAGCACCTGGCCATCATATAGGAAGAGCGCTGCGATGTTCGCCTCACACAAGCGGGTGACGTTCGAGAGGATCGCCTCATAGACGGGATTGAGATCAGTGGGCGAACTGCTAATGACGCGCAACACCTCGCTGGTCGCAGTTTGCTGCTCCAGAGACGCGGTAAGTTGGCGATTGCGGTCCTCGATCTGCTTATAAAGCCGCCCTAGCTCTTCGCTCATCCGGTTCAGATTGGCCGCGAGGGTCCCTAGCTCATCCCTGTTTGGGACCTCGACACTCTGGGAGAAGTCACCCGAAGCAATTTGCTGAAAGCGGATGTCCATCTGCTGGACCGGACCGATGACCGACCAGGAGATTGCGTAGCCGAGAATGAGAGCTAATGCGATGCTCCCGAGGGCAAATCCAATCACGATCCAACGAGAGTGCGTGTACGCGGCGTCGCTTGCCTCAATACTGGCTACCATGTCGGCTTCAGCCCGGTTGACGAGTTGATTCATGAGGCGCTCGAGGCGTTCAGCCAAAGCGTTCGCCTGAGTGAGTTGAAGTTGCCGTCCTTCGGCGATCTTTCCGCTGCGGATCAGCTCGACGGCATGGCTCACCACCTGAATAAATTGGTCATAGTCCTTGCGAACCTGACCGAGCAGCTCGACCTCGTCCTTGGCGACAAACTGAAGTCGATCGAGGTCATAGCCGAACTGGTTGAGCTGGCGCAGCGTGGCATCAAGAGTTCGGTCTTCCGGTATCAAAAGGGCAGAGGCAACGCTGTAGAGCTGGGCGGTCGTGTCGTGCTGAAGCTGACGGTAGGCGGCGATCTTTCTCTGGAGCTCTACCAGTTCCTTAGCACGGCGGTTGGAGTGGTTCAGCACGAGGAGGCCCATGCCGCCGACCGTGATGAGAAGGAGCACGATGACCAGGAAGGCCGCGAGCAGCTTTTTGTGAACCGTCGTCGGGACACGCGCCACCAGCCGAGGCAAACCTTCTGTTAACCACCTCGTCATGGCGCTTTTGTCTCCTTTATGAGGCTCTGAAGATCTCGCAGCATCTCGTCCGGATTGAAACGAACTCCCATGTACTGAACGCGAAGCGTTCCGCTCTGGTCCACCAGAGACGTGAGAAAAGTGTGGTCCACGTCGCCGCGGCGCGTCCTTTTGTAATAGACCCCATAACGCTTGGCGACATCACGGATCTCCGCCTGTGTGCCAGTCAGGAACGCCCATCCGGCGGGGCTCGCCTTATATGCCTCCGCATAGCGCTTCAAGACCTGAGGCGTATCGCGCTCGGGGTCTACCGTGATGGAGACGAAATAAACCTTACGACCGAAGTCAGGACCGAGGCGGGCCTGAAGGTCAGCCATCCTGGCCGTGAGCAGCGGACAGGTATCCCCGCAATTCGCGAAGATGAACGTGATCGCGAGAACCTTGCCGCGCAGCTCTTTCAGGGTAAGCTGTTGACCGTCCTGGTTGGTTAGCGTGAATTCCGGCGCCGGCTTGATCTTGGGCAGACTTTCTCCGGCGGCGAGGCTGACTGCAAAAGCAAGCGAGCCAATCACCGTCAGGATCATATGAACTCTAAGGCGCCGGTTCATCGCGTCTCTCTTCACGACCTTCCCCTGAATTCTCTACCAGCTCTTATAACCCTCGCCCCGAGGGAGAGGGGAAAGGGTGAGGGTTCTGGTTTCGAGCCGCGTCGTTCAAAGCCTGGGCAATTTGCTCCAGCACCCCATCGATATTTTCGAAGACTTCGTTGTCCCAAAAGCGCAGCACCTTGTAACCGCGCGAACGTAGGAAAGCCGAGCGCGTTTCATCCGTAGCAGTTTTGCTTGCATGTTGCCCGCCGTCGATCTCCACTACTACTAACCGTTGTTTGCAACAGCAAAAGTCAGTGATGAAATGGCCGATAACGAATTGGCGGCGGAACTTGAAACCATTGAGCTGTCGCGAGCGGAGACGTGCCCACAACGTTTTTTCAGCGACGGTCTGATCGCGCCGCAATTGACGGGCGCGCTCTCTCAGCGTGAAGCGGTTGGCTTTTGACACGCTTATACTCAACTTGGTCTAAACCCTCACCCTTCCCTCTCCCTCAAAATAACTTCCTCGCCCTCCCTTGGAGGGAGAGGATTGAGGCGAGGGTGGCGCATATTAATTTCTCCTTACTCTGGCCCTCACCCTTGCCCTCTCCCGGAAGGAGAGGGAATTTGCGGGTGCCCTTAGGGAGAGGGCAAGGGTGAGGGAATCTTTAGCCTTTTATCTCCTTCTTCAGCTCTCTCAGAAACCGCCAATCCGTGCCCTGAGCGATGATTTTCTGAGGATTACTCTTGATCATCCCGGCTTCATGAAGGCGCAGGGAATAGAAACGCACGGTATCTTCGGGATCGTACTCACGCCACTTCCCGTACGGGAGCTCCCGCAGCTCTTGCACCGCTTGGGCGTAGCGCGTGGTGAACCCTTGATCGACGAGAGTCCGGGCGGCCCGCTGCGGCTCAAGCGCGCAGATATCCGCGGATTTCAGAATGGCTCTGAGAGCGCGCTTCGTCGCGATCGGGTGCTTCCGCACCCATTCGCGATTGCCCGCGACCATGCAGCAGAAGTACTGCGACCACGGCCGGTCGGTGGTGCTATTGACGATCATGCGCCGCATCCACTTTGTGCGGAACTCTGGCCGCAAACCCGATCCGCCCATATACGCATCAGCCTTTCGCTCCTCAAACGCGCGCATGCCTTCAGCTATGCTTAACCAGAGAACTTTGACGTCCTTCCGGTGATCCAGCCCCACATGGGCCAGGACAGTGGCGAGAAAAGTGTGCGGACCTGCGCCTGGTGTAGTGGCGAGGATGACCGTTTTTCCCTTGAGGTCACGGACCGAGCGAACGGACTCATGGGCGAACAGCTCTTGGCAGCCAATATGGCCACCGGAGAGGATCAAAATGGGATCACCAGCGTCGACACGGAGGAGCAAAGGGCCGGCAAACTGCATCATTATCTGGACCTCGCCCGAAGCAAGTGCCTCAGCCGGGGGGACCGCCTCGCCTCGGGCAGTCTCTTTGAAGTGCACCTCCGTGAAGCCCTCAAACTTGAGGAGCGCCTCGGCGAGATGCACTGGCGCATGACAAAGGACTGTCGTTCGTCTTAAGGTGATCTTCGTTGTCTCCGGCGGTGGCTCCGCGGCAAACAATTCAGGGCGCAATCCCAGGAAACCAGCAGTGCCTGCCAGGCTGAGCGTTCTCAAAAATTCACGTCTGTTCCAACCGTGATCTCGTCTGCTATGCATAGATCGCTCTATCCGTGCTCGTTCGCCCCTCACCTTTATCCTCTCTCAGAGGGAGGGAAATTTTCCCTCGCCCTGGGAGGACGGAATTCGGCAACAATTTAGAATCAGTCACGCCTTCAATTCCTTCTTGAGATCGTTTAGAAAACGCCAGTCTGTCCCCTGGGCGATGATCTTTTGAGGATTATTCTTAATCAGTCCGGCTTCGCGGAGACGCAGCGCGTAAAAGCGCAACGTGTCCTCGGGATCGTAGTCGCGCCAGCGATCGTAAGGCAGCTCTTTAATTGCCTGCAGCGCGTCGTTGACGCCTTTCGTGTATCCTTTATCCGCGCGCAGCTTGACGGCCCGCTGCGGTTGCAGAGCGCAGATGCTGGCGGCTTTCAGCATGCCTCGCAGCGCGCGTTTGGTCGCGACCGGGTGTTTGCGTACGAACTCACGATTCGCCACCGCCATGCAGCAAAAATACTGGGACCAGGGTTTGTCGGTCGCCGTGTTGAGAATCACGCGGCCGATCTTCCTGGCGCGCAACTCCTGCGGCTCCGGAGGAAAGGCCATGAATGCGTCGAGGCTAGTTTTTAGTTTTCAGTTCTTAATTTTTGGTTGTCAGGAACCTAAGACCCAAAACCTAACACCAAAAACCCTAAAAAGTTTTTTACCCTTTTAACTCCTTCTTCAGCTCTCTCAAAAACCGCCAATCCGTGCCCTGGGCGATGATCTTCTGCGGGCTGTTCTTGATCATCCCGGCTTCGTGGAGGCGGAGGGCATAGAAACGTAGCGTATCCTCCGGATCGTACTCACGCCAGTGGCTGTAGGCCATCCCCATCTCCTTCATTGTTTGATGGGCGTAGTCGTAGTTTTTGGTGTAGCCCTTTTCCACAAGAAACCGGGCGACATGTTCCGGTTCCCGCGCGCAGATATCGGCTGCCTTCAGGATCGCGCGCGCCGCCCTTTTTGTGGCCACCGGATTCTTACGGACGAACTGCTGGTTCAACGCCACCATGCAACAGAAGTACTGAGACCACGGTTTTTCCATCATGCTGTTGACCACCACATGACCGATTTTCTTCGCTCGCAACTCCTGCGCGTCCGGCGGAGCCGCTAGGAATCCGTCGATCTTTCTTTCTGCGAGGAGGCGCGCCGCTTCGGCGGCACGATGTGCAACGATGTTGATATCCTTGCGGGGGTCTAGGCCCACATGCGCCGCCATGACGGCGAGAAAGGCATGGCGACCGCCACCCAGGTCGGTCACGGCGATGGTCTTTCCCTTGAGGTCGCGGATCGAGCGTATCCGGTCTGTTCCAACCAGCTCGATGCAGCCTGGGTGGAGCCCGGACAAAAGTACAATTTGGTCGCCATTGTCCACTTGGATGGCAAGCGGCCCGCAGAAGTGCGTTACGACATCCACTTCGCCGGACGCAAGCGACTTCTCGACGGTAGATGTCTTGACATATTGCACATCGGTGAACCCCTCGCCACGCAAGGAATCTTCTGCCACGTACAGGGGAGCGTGGCAGAGGCTGCGGGAGTGATAGGCCAGCCTGATTCTCATCGTCTCCGGCGGCGGCTCCGCCGCAACTGACTCGGATCGTAGTTCGAAAAGAGCGCCGGTTCCTGCAAGCGTCACAGCGCTCAGAAACTCTCTGCGACTCCAGCGATCATCTCGTTGGTTACCCACAGGATCTCCTTTCACGACCCTCACCTTACTCCTCTCCCAAGGGGAGAGGAAATTTTTTTCCCTCGCCCTTAGGGAGAGGGCAAGGGTGAGGGGATCTTAGCCTTTCATCTCCTTCTTCAGCTCTCTTAGAAACCGCCAATCCGTTCCCTGCGCCATGAGTTTTTGAGGGGTCGACTTGATCATCCCGACTTCATGCAGGCGGAGCGAGTAGAATCGAATCGTGTCCTCGGGGTCGTACTCACGCCACTGCTGATAAGCCATCTGCATCTCCTTTGTTGTTTGCAAAGCGTACTCGTAATTCTTCGTGTAGCCTTTATCCACGAGAAACCGGGCAACGCGCTCTGGTTCCCGGGCAGAGACGTCGATTGCCCTCATGATTGCGCGCAGCGCTCTTTTGGTAGCCGCGGGGTACTTGCGGACAAACTCCCGATTGCCGATTACCATACAGCAGAAGTACTGCGACCAGGGGCGATCCATCATGCTATTGACCACCACGTGGCCGATCTTCTTCGCGCGAAGTTCTTGCGGCTCCGGCGGAAATCCCAAAAAGGCGTCGATCTTGCCTTGGGCGAGAAGTTGCGCCGCCTCGGCAAACGGATAGGTAACCCAATTGATGTCCTTTTTGGGGTCCAGCCCCACGTAAGCCACCATGCTGGAGATGAAGACATGCTGAGGCCCTCCCATCCCCGGCACCGCGACCGTCTTGCCTTTCAGATCCCGGATCGCGCGCACCCGCTCGGTCCCAAAAAGCTCGAAGCAGCCAGGGTGAACGCCGGCGAGTATGATGATTGGAGCTCCGCCGTCGACATGGATGAGAACCGGCCCGGAGAATTGGATGCTGATATCCGCCTCACCGCTGGCCACGGCGGTTGTGTTCCCGAGATTGGTATCCTTCTTGAGGTACTGGACGTCGGTGAAGCCCTCACCATAGAGGAACTCTTCAGCCACGTACTTCGGTGCCTGACATAACCCGCCAGCCTGGACCAGCCTGATTCTCGCTGTCTCCGGCGGCGACTCTGCGGTGGACGGCTCAGATGGAAATCCCAAAAGAGCACCAGTGCCGGCGAGCGCCGCCGCGCTCAGAAACTCTCTTCGACTCCAGTGATCATTGTTTTGATTACTCATGGGCTCTCTCTCCCAAATGATTAGCCATCAGCGGTCAGCATTCAGCGACCCCACGCCTAACTCCTCACGCCTCACCCCTCACTGTTTATCCTTTCATCTCCTTCTTAAGCTCTCTTAAAAACCGCCAATCCGTCCCCCGCGCGATAATCTTCTGCGGACTTGACTTGATCATTCCGATTTCATTTAGCCGCAGCGCGTAAAACCGCAGCGTGTCCTCGGGATCGAACTCACGCCACTGCCCGTAGGGGATCTCCTTCATCATCTGATGAACATATTCGTAGTCATCCTTTTTGGCGTAGCCTCTTTCAACGAGCAGTCGAGCGGTTCGCTCCGGTTCGCGTGCTATTACATCCGCTCTTTTCAAGATTGCCCTTAGCGCTCGCTTGGTTGCTGCAGGGTTTTTCCGTACAAACTCGCGGTTCGCGGTGACCAGACAGCAGAAATATTGCGACCATGGCCGATCCATCATGCTGTTGAGAATCACGTGGCCGATTTTCTTTGCCCGCAGTTCCTGGGGGTACGGAGGGACGCCTGACGAAAGCAGGAGGGCGTCAACCTTTTTCTGAGCGAGGAGCCGCACAGAATCGGCTTCAGCACCTGGCACCCAATTGATGTCCTTACGAGGGTCCAGACCCACATTAGCCAGAATGATGGAAGCGAGCAGGTATGAGGGAGATCCTATCCAACCAACCGCCACCCTCTTCCCTTTCAAGTCGCGTATCGTGCGGACCCCATCTGCCCCAAACAGCTCAAAGCATCCGACGTGTACTCCTGCAAGGACCACAATCGGTTCCCCTGCATCGAGATTCAGAGTCCGCGGCCCCGCAAATCCCATGGCAAAGTCAATCTGACCAGAGGCCATCATCTTACCGGCTCCTGGATCTGTCTGGCTGCTTCTAACGAACTGGATATCAGTGAACCCCTCGGTACGTAGCAGTTCCTCAGCCAAATACAGAGGTGCCCAACAAGCGCTGAGTGAACGCCCAAGCCTGAGCTTCGTTGTCTCGGGAGGCGGCTCGGCGGCGATTCCGTCCGATCGCAATCCCAAAAAAGCGCCGGTTCCGGCGAGGGCCGCCGCACCCAAAAACTCTCTTCGGCTCCAGCCATCGGCTCTACGGTTAATCATGGAATCGCCTTATTCGCGCCCAAAGCCAGTTTTTAGTTCTCAGTGTTTAATTTTTAGTTGACCGGAAACTCAAAACTCAAAACTGTTACCCATGCACTCCCTATCCTTTTATGACTCATATCTGAGAGCACGAATCTCACTGTTCTTTCTTTCTCGCCGCCGGCTCAGCAAGGAGCGCTTCGATAATTGCCCGTGCCGATGCGCTCGCCCAATCCCGCGGTCCCACGGCCAGAGCTACAGCCCGGCCGTCACGACCTATAACGAAGGTGGTCGGCAGACCGATGACTCCGTAAGCCGCATTAATCTCTCCTCTTGGATCCAGGACCAGCGGAAACGTTAAGCCGAGTTCGTTCGAGTACTTACGGACAGCCGCCGTACCCTCGCGGGCGTTGATTCCCAGAACGGCAAGGCCTTGCCGGGAAAACTTTCTATGAAGTTGCTCGAACCCCGGCATCTCCGCGAGGCACTCCCTGCACCACGTGGCCCAGAAATTCAAAATGACAACCTTTCCCCGTAGCCCGTTGAGAGATACCGTCTTGCCTTCCCGGGTCTGACCCCTGAACTCGGGAGGTCGCGTGGTCGACGGATAAGTAGAAAGGTTCAGCGTCTTCACCAGTTCGGTCAGTGGCGGTCCGCCCGCTGTTGAAGGGGCGAGGGCAGGCAGGAGCACAAAAAGGCAGCACGTGATCAACCGGCCAGTTGCCATCGAATATCGTGAACGCAGCGCCATTATTTTCGCGGCTCCGATCCAGTCACCACTCAGGGCTTATCTCTGATCTCCCGCACCGCCTTCAGGATGGTCTCGCTTGGAAAAACCTCTTTGTTGTCGACGAGCCACCTCGCCCGGATGATCCCCTGCTTGTCGATGAGGAAGAACGATCGCCGCGCCTTAGATCCATCAGGGGAAAGCACGCCGTAGTTTCGAATGATTTTTAGATCCGGATGGTCGCTGAGGAGGGGGTAGGGGAGCTTGAGCGAGTCGGCGAAGGTTTTCTGCGAGAACGAGTCGTTGGCGCTGATCCCGAGAATCTGCACATCCATGTTCTGGAACTTTTGATATTCGACCTTCCTGGCCGAAAGGTTCTTAGCTCACGTCGCGCCGAAATCAGCGACGTAGAACTCGACCAGGACATGCCTTTTCCCTTTAAACTGGCTCAAGCTGATCTTGTCCCCAGCCGTGCTGGGAAGGGTAAAGCCTGGCGCCTTGTCCCCGACCTCAACTGCTGAGGACCCGCCAGCCGTTCCCAGCAAGCCAATGAGAAGCAGGCCCAGCAAGAGCAAACTCTTTGGTTTTACTGACATGTTCATTTTTTGCCTTCTTTCTCTTCGGTCATTACAAAGCTCATGACCAGTTTTTTTTCGGATCGGGGTGAAAAATGTTGCATTTCTGCGATTTTGCAATTTTACTTTTGCATTGCGCGGCGGCTCATCGGATAACCCGATTGGCCCGAGACAACGGCTCAGAAGCAATCTTAATTCCCAAGCTCTTCGCAACGCTCAGGTTGATGACGAATTCGATGTTCTGGTTCACTTCAACTGGGATCTCAGCCGGTTTTACGCCTTTGATAATCTTGTCCACCAGGCGCGCCGCCTTCCGACCCGATTCATGGAGTTCGGCACCGTAGCTGGCAAGACCGCCCTGCTCGACATACCAGACGTCAGGGAACATTGTTGGGATCCGCTGCCGGGACGTAGCCTCAAGAACAAAGCCAGGGATGTTGGCGGAAAGGGAGCGCGGGGCCACGATGCCATGCACCTCACTCCTTCGAATAGCAGTATGGGCCGCCTGTGCTTGCTCCTCTGTGCGTACCGGTTTCTCGATCAGAATGATATCTAAGCGCCGAGCTGTGTCCCGGTAAACTTTAGCTTGGGCGATCGCAAAAGGCTCGGACGGGTCATAGGAGAACAGCACCCGCTTGAGTCCGGGTATCAATTCCTTAAAAACCTCCAGACGCTTGGAATCCAACTCGAGGTCTAAATCAGTGATTCCCGTGATATTGCCCCCTGGACGGGCAAAACTTTGGATCAACTCCAGCCCTATGGGATCACCCGCGCCGGTAAAGACAGTCGGGATCCTATTTGTAGCTGTCTGAGCCGCCTTCGCCGATGCCGGATTGGAGGTGAAGAGAATATCCACCCCCTGCTGGACGAGCTCTCGAGCCGCCGCAGGAAGCGCTGCAACATCCCCTTGAGTAAATCGAGTGCCGACGACAAAGTCCTTGTTTTCACGGTAGCCCAGCTCTTTAAGCCCATCCCGCAGCCCCACCACGCCCGGCGTGGGACCCCAGGAGTCCGTCAGCGCCCCGATCCGGATCGGCCGTTGGCGCTCGGCGGCTCCGCCCCTGCCAACTGGAAACGCTGCGCTGATCAGCAGGATGAAAAATACAAAATAGCGCGCCACTCCTATCCTCCAACTCTCGGGCTTTTCATCGAATAACTCGATTGGCGCGATACAACACCTCCGGGGAAATAGTTATTCCCTGCGCTTTCGCGACCTTGAGGTTGATGACCAGTTCGATCTTTGAGTTCACCTCAACAGGGATCTCAGCCGGTTTTGCCCCTTTGATAATCTTGTCCACCAGGCGCGCGGCCATTCGTCCGGATTCGTAGCCGTCCTGACTGTAACTTGCGATCCCGCCCTGCTCTACCCACCACGTCATGGGAAACATGGCAGGTATTGTCTTTTGAGAGGCAATCTCGAGGATGTAGCCGGGAATATTGAATGTCACGTCGCGCGGCGACAAAATACCATGCACATTGTCTTTCCTAACCTGGGCAAGAGCGGCCTTGACCTCAACTTCAGTTCGCACTGCCTTGTCAAGCAACACGATGTTCAATTGGCGCGCGGCGTCGCGGTACGCCGTTGCCTCGGCCGCGCTGTAAGAATCGGTCACGTCGTGGAGGAACAGCACACGCTTTAGCCCAGGAATCATCTCTAGAAAGACCTCCAGGCGCTTGGAGCACAGCTCAAGATCCAGATTAGCTATCCCCGTGATATTGCCTCCAGGACGGGCGAAACTCTGAACCAAACCCTGCTCCACAGGATCCGGCCCTCCGTAGAAAACGATCGGCACCTTCCGCGTCGCCATCTGAGCGGCCTTGGCCGCGCTTCGCCCTGACGGAAAAAGGATGTCCACCCCCTGTTGGACAAGCTCCTTAGCGGCTGCTGGAAGAGCTGCGCTGTCCCCTTGGGTGAAGCGGACTCCGATCACAAAATCCTTATTTTCCTGGTAGCCCAGTTTGTGAAGGCCGTCGCGGAGACCTACCACGCCCGGCGTCGGTCCCCACGATTCAGTCAGCGCTCCGATGCGGACGGGCCTGCTCCGCTCCGCGGCAGACACGTGGCCGATGACACAGGCAAGACCCATGAGGACCAGGAGAAATTTTCTCATAGCTCTAGCAGCCTGCAACCACGGTTTCTCAGTAACCAGCTATACCTTCAAAGTCATCGGCAGCGCGATCGTAAATCGCGACCCTTTCCCCTCTTCGCTCTCGACGCCGATTTCCCCGCCTATCAGGTTTACGAATCTCTTGACGATCGCCAGGCCGAGCCCTGTGCCGCCGTATTTCCTCGTGCTGGACATGTCCGCCTGGCGAAACTCATCGAA
>JACQUW010000166.1 GCA_016210115.1 Deltaproteobacteria bacterium
GCACCTCGGCAAACATATTACTGGCAGTCCTTCAGAGGTCGTAGAGAATATGGCGGGTGCCGCCAGCCTGATCTCAGCCAATCATGTCTATAAAATTGCCAGGCCCGACGGCCTTACCGTAGGACACTTTATCGGGGGACTCTTTCTCCAGCAGCTCCTGGGAAGGCAGGGGATTGAATTTGACGCTCGCAAGTTTGAATTCCTGGGAGTTCCGGTAAAAGACACTTACTCTATAGGTTTGGCCAGGGGAAGCGGCATCACCAGCATCGAAAAATGGATCGCCGCCCAAACTCCGGTTAAAATCGGCGGGACTGCGCCGGGCTCGGCGACCGACGACATTCCGGCTGTCCTTCAGGCGGCCCTTGGTCTTCCGATGCAGATTGTCTCGGGCTACAAAGGCACGGCGGAAATCCGTCTGGCTGCCGAAAGCGGAGAGGTCGCCGGCTTCTGTACCGGCTGGGAATCATTCAAGTCGACCTGGCGCAAAGCGCTTGACGCGGGCGAAGCATCGATCATCGTCCAGGCTGTGCCCAAGCCGCACCCGGAGCTTACCAAGGTTCCCCTCGCCATCAATTACGCCAAAACCGAAGAGGCCAGAAAACTGATCCAGGTGGGGGCACATGATCCCGGCGCCATTGCCAGGCCCTTCGTCTTACCGCCGGGAACACCGAAAGACCGCGTCCAGGTCCTGCGCAAAGCTTTTATGGAGACACTAAAGGACTCAGAGTTCGTGGCGGAGGCCAAAAAGTCTAATCTCGACATCAGCCCCCTTTCCGGCGAAGAGGTGGGAAGTATCGTCGAGAATCTTTTCAAGATCGAGCCTGCCCTGGTGGCCAGGCTCAAGCGTGTCTTGCTCCCGAAGTAAATTATCACAAATCAGGAAAGAAAATGCTCGACTTAGACTCGGGACAGGCGAAAGAAAACGTCTGGGTTAAATCCACGTGCTACATGTGCTGGAATACCTGCGGGATCAAAGTCAACCGGGTCAACGGCGTCATCGTGAAAATCGAAGGTGATCCCGACTGTCCCCAGAACTGGGGCAAGACGTGCGCCAAAGGCAACTCCGGCCATATGTCTCTCTATGATCCGAATCGGGTTCTGTACCCGATGCGGCGCACAAACCCGGCGAAAGGATTCGATGTAGATCCCGAATGGGAGAGGATTTCCTGGGATGAGGCGCTCGACATCATCACATCGAGGCTTAAGAAAATAAGGACTGAAGATCGCCGGAAGTTGGTCCTCTCCTCGTTCGATACCCGTGGGCAGTCCGGGGTGTTTTTTGCCGCCTGGGCGGCAGCTTTTGGGACGCCGAACTTCTGGGGCGGCGGAGCTCAGTATTTTTGCGGCAATGGATTTCATCCCGTCACGTATCTAACCCAGGGAACCTGGTTCGGCGAACCGGATGTTCGCTACTGCCGCTATCTTATGCTTTTTGGAACGCAGAACGGCTCGGTTTCCAACCACCTTCCGATGGATCTCGCCGCAAAGATGGCCGACGCCCGGATGGCGGGAATGAAGTTGATTGTCGTAGATCCGATCGGAATCAACGCGGGATCGAAGGCTCATGAGTGGGTTCCGATAAGACCGGGCACAGACGCCGCTCTCGCGCTGGCGATGATCAACGTCCTTCTGAACGAGCTGAATCAATACGATAAGGAGTTCCTGGCCAAATTTACCAACGGGTCCTATCTCATCAGCCACGATGGGCACTATGCGCGTGATCCGGCAACCAGGAAACCGCTGATGTGGGATCTCACCTCCGGGCGGCCCAGACCGTTTGATGATCCGGAATTCGGCGAGATCGGTCTCGAAGGGAGATTTCGCGTGGATGGGACCGAAATCCCCACGGCGTTCACTCTTTTCAAAGAGCACGTTCGGAAGTACACACCCGAAAGCGTCTCTTCAATCACGACAATCCCTCCTGGCACCATTCGGCGTCTCGCGCGCCAATTCGGCGAAGCCGCTCGCATCGGTAGCACGATTACGATTGACGGGAAGACGCTTCCGCTTCGGCCGGCAGCGGCGAGCTGGTACCGCGGCGCTACCGCGCACAAGCACGGCATGCTGACCGGTCTCGCGATACAGTTCCTGAACGTCATCGTCGGAGCAATCGACGTCCCTGGCGGCCATCTCGGGAACAATCCTGTCTCCCAGACCGCGCCTCTTCGCTGGTCTCCGGCCGCCTCTCCTGATGGTCTGCTTATTCCGCAGGGGTACGCGCGGCGGCGAAAACCCCCTTATCCCGCCACTCGCGTGAAGGCTCCCGAGCGCTTCGACCTGCTCGATCTTTGTCCTGTAGCGCCCTACGGCGGCCCTTTCTTCACCGAGGCTGTGCTCCATCCGGAGGATTTTAAACTGTCGTACTTTCCGGAGATGCTGATTGTCTGCCGCAGTAATCTCCTTATGACCTGCGCCAATCCGGATACCATGGCGGAAGCGCTGCGCAAGATTCCCTTCATTGTCGGTTTTTCCTGCGAGCTGAACGAGACGTCGGAATTTGCCGATATTCTGCTGCCTGACGCCCATTATTTGGAGAGGCTGGATGCGATTCCGAACGAGCCGACGGAATTCGTCGGAGCGGGAGAAGGTTACTGGTACTGGATGCTACGCCAGCCGGTGATCTCTCCGCGGGGGGAGGCCCGAAGCTGGGTCGAAGTTCTGTTCGATCTCGCCGACCGGCTGGATTTTCGGGCCGATCTTTACGCGTTGCTCAACGGGACGTTGGACCTTAAAGAGCCCTTTGCCTACAAAGGGGAAGAAAAATACCGCTGGGACGAGCTCGCCGATCGATGGATGAAGTCGTGGTTCGGTCCGGAGAAGGGTCTGAGCTGGTTCAAGGAAAACGGTTTTCTGATAACAGGAAAAAAGAATCCGGAAGAGGCTTACCCCAGGGCATTCCTTAAACCACGGCTTCCCATTTACCTGGAATACTTCATCGACGCCGGTGAGGAAATAAGAAAAGTTACCGGCAATCAGGGAATCTCGTGGGACACGGCCGATTACCAACCTCTGGTCGACTGGAAGCCCTGTCCATCTTATGAGCCCTCCGATCCTGGGCATGATCTGTTCGTCGTCAATTTCAAGCTTCCGTTCCATTCGTTAAGCTATACAAGCCACAACGCTTTGCTCGCCGAATTAAGCGAGAAGAATCCGTATGCTTATTCCATTCTGATCAATACCGGGACCGCGCATAAAAAGGGCATCCATTCGGGCGACCGGATCCGGGTAACCTCAGAGGCGGGCTACGCAGTCGAAGGTGAGGCCTGGTTAACGGAGTGCATACATCCTGAGACGATCGGAACCGCAGGATGCTTCGGCCGCAAGGGCAAAGGGCTGATATTGTCCCGTGGAAAAGGAGTGCACTTTAACACACTGCTCCCGCACTCGCTCGAAAGGATAGACACTCTTTCGGCGGCTTTGGACGCTTGCGTCCGGGTGAAGGTAACCAGGATAGGGGCGGATGGCAATCCGCTCGCTTACAAAAGAACAAACGGGAATGGCTAGACTGGGAATGGTCATTGACCTGGCGCGCTGCGTCGGCTGCGATGCCTGTACGATCGCCTGCCAGACGGAGAATGGCACGCCTCCAGGCATCCACTATGCGCCGGTCTTTCGCAAGGAGGTCGGAAAGTTTCCTCAGGCCAAAGTCGTTTTTCTTCCGACTCTCTGCATGCATTGCGCCGACGCTCCCTGCTTGAAATCCTGTCCTACGGGCGCGATCTCCAGGAGAGAAAAGGACGGAATCGTTCTTGTCGATCAGGATAAATGCTGCGGCAGCAAGGCCTGCATCGCCGCCTGTCCTTATGGCGCCCTCCATTTCTACGAAAAGAAGTCAGGCAGATACGGCGAAAAGATCACGGAGCCGGAGGAATATGGATTGAACAAATTTACCCCTGGCACCGCGCAAAAATGCACGTTTTGCGTTCACAGAGTGGACCAGGGGCTTGAACCGGCCTGCGTGATCACCTGCCCGACTCATTGCCGCATCTTCGGCGACCTCGATGATACCGAAAGTGAGGTTTCGCGCCTGCTGAGGCAAAGAAATTCCGTGGCGCTGAGAGCCGATGCCGGAACAAATCCCTCGGTCCGTTACTTGCCCTAAGGCGAGAGGAGACGATGTCCCACACTCTGATCTGATGCGTTTCTCATCCGATAACGGCCATGGATAATCACGGCAACTCCAACAAAGAGACAACGATCCAGGTTCTCTACTTCGGCCTGGTGCGAAATGTGGTCGCGGAGGCAGAGGAGAAGATTACCTTGCCCGCCGGAGCCACGGTGAGAGATTTAGTGGACGCTCTGTGCTGCAAGCACGGCGATGCTTTGCGCGATGCGCTCTTCACGGTTGAGGGCACGCTGATCGCCAACGCCATGATCATTTTGGACGGGACGAATATTTTCTATAGCAAAGGATTGGATACGGAGATCGACGGCCAGCAATCTCTTCACGTTCTGCTGACGACTACGGCCATGGCCGGCGGGTAGCAACCCATTAAAAAAGCCCGACTGCCAGAGTATTCTCGGTAAGTAGCCAGGGAATTTACATGGCAACCAATACCCCTCAAGGAAAGATCACCTTCGGTAATCGGGTTCCCAACTCCGGTCCGCTGACCTCCCCGGAAGCGATCGTTCAGGTGGCGAAGGAGAGCGAGACGTTCGGTTTTGACTCCGTCTGGGTTCATGACCATCTGACCTGGACCGCTGAGATCCACCGGACGCATATATCTTCAGGGTCCGACGAAGCCCTTGAAGCGCATAAAAATCCCGATTTTTTTGAAGCGATGACGACTCTGGCTTATCTTGCCGGAATCCTAAGATCGGCGAGATTGGGTATGGCCTGTCTCGTCGTGCCGTGTAGAAATCCCATCTACGCTGCGAAACAGGTCGCCAGTCTGGACGTTTTATCCGGCGGCAGGCTGGACCTGGGCGTTGGCATCGGTTCGCCCGCCACCATTCATTCCCGGGAGTACGAAATTCTCGGCGTCAACCGGCGAGTGCGCGGCAAGATCTGCGACGACTACATCAGGGCAATGAAGGCTGTATGGACCATGAATCCCTCGACCTATGAAGGTCAATTCATAAACTTTACGGATGCAGAAATTTTTCCGAAACCGGCGCAGAAGCCGCATCCACCTCTATGGGTCGGAGGATGGACGGAGGCGGCCATGAAGAGAACCGCGCTGCTCGGGGACGGCTGGCTTCCGGCGTGGTTGACTGCCGAAGATATCGGCGCGCGCTACCAGCAGGTGAAGACGACGGCGACTCAGGCCGGCCGGGACGGCGAAGCGATCCAGCTGGGGATTGAGGTTTATGTGAGCATCGATAAAAAATCCGCGACAGCGAAAAAGAACGCCATCGGGACCTTTCAGGCAAGCCGGGGCACTTATGAAAGGGAGATGACACTGGAGTTCCTGGACAACGTAAGTCTCATCGGCTCGCCATCGGAGATCAACAGAAAGATCGAGGCGTATAGAAAGTCAGGGGTCTCTCACTTCGAGACGAAATTTATCTATCCCAGTATTGAACGGCTTACAGAGATGATGGAACTTTTTTCCCGGGAGGTCCTCCCGAATTTCAGTGCTTAGAACCCAAAGGGTCTCGCCATTGGCTTTCGCGTTCCCAAAACCCTCCGACTCCCGCCATACGCCCTGAATAATACTCTCAACAAAAGGAAGCTGGGGTTACGTCTTGGTGCTTCTTCTGTTATGCTTCGAGGAGGTTGGATCACCGTGAATAATCGTTCAAAGGTGCACTCATGAGCGACGGAGTTGATACCGGTCGGCGACTGGTGGTCGTGTCCAATAGACTGCCGTTTAACGTGAGCGTCGAGAACGGCAGGTTAAGATTTCACGAAAGCGCGGGCGGACTCGTAACGGGTTTGGCCGCCTATATCGAGTCCCGCAAGCGCGCGCGTATCCCCTCCAAGGACCACGTTTGGGTGGGGTGGCCCGGCAGCACCGTGGAGGGAGATCTCAGAGATTTGTTGAGGACAGAGGCCCTGGCTCAATTCCAATCGTACCCGGTTTTTCTCTCCGAGAAGGAGATGGAGCATTTCTATTTGGGATTTTGCAATAAGACCCTCTGGCCGCTTTTTCACTATTTTACCACGTTCACGGCCTACGACGAAAATTCCTGGCAGCAATACAAGCATGTGAACCAGGTATTTTGCGAGACTCTGAGCCAGCTCGTCAGACAAGACGATCTCGTATGGATTCACGACTATCATCTCATGTTGCTTCCGCGGCTCCTCAAGGCCAGAATGCCCGAATTGTCAATAGGATTCTTCCTTCATATTCCTTTCCCTTCGTTCGAAGTCTTCCGGCTTCTCCCTGCGAGATGGCGGCGTGAGATCCTCGAAGGGGTACTAGGGGCTGATCTGATCGGGTTTCATACCTACGAATATACCCACCATTTTCTGCAGAGCGTTCTGCGCATCTTGGGGCACGAGCACCATATGGGGCAAATCGTGACTTCGGAAAAGGTGGTCAAGGTCGAAACCTTCCCCATGGGAATTGATTTTAGCAGCTTCGTGGACGCGGTAGACCATCCTGACATTCAACAGGAAGCGAAGACGCTCAGAGACACCTTTCCCCAGATAAAGATTATTCTCTCGGTCGACCGGCTCGACTACTCAAAGGGGATCCCTAATCGCCTGCGGGGTTTTGAAATTTTCCTGGAGAAAAATGCTCGCTACCATGGGAAGGTCGTACTTCTCATGGTGGTGGTCCCTTCCCGTATTGGAGTTGATCAATACGATCGGATGAAGAGGCAGATCGAAGAGCTGGTCGGAAAAATCAACGGCCGCTTCGGGCGTATCGACTGGACGCCGATTGTTTATCAATACCGGTACGTGCCGTTCCCATCTTTGGTCGCGCTCTATAGCGTCGCCGATATTTGCCTCGTGACCCCGTTGCGCGACGGCATGAATCTCGTGGCAAAGGAGTATGTGGCGACCCGAAAGGAAGGAACCGGGGTCCTGATTTTGAGCGAGATGGCGGGCGCGTCAAAAGAGTTGGGAGATGCCCTCATTGTGAATCCGAATAACCGCGAGGAAATTGCCGAGGCGATCAACGAAGCTCTGGGAATGGGAATCGAAGAGCAGAAAAAGCGCAACGAGCTGATGCAGCGGCGGCTTCGCCGCTATAACGTCATGCGCTGGGCCAATGATTTCGTCAAGGATCTGATGGAAACGCGCGAGTTGCAGGAACGAATGCGAGCGAAGCTGTTGTCGCCTGCTATCAAGCGCGAAATGATAGAACGGTACACGAAAAGCCGGCGCCGAGTTTTATTTCTGGATTATGACGGCACCATGGCCCTTTTGGTCCGGCACCCGTCTCTTGCGCGGCCGGATGAAAACACGCTCGGTCTTCTTCGCGCTCTTTCGGCCGACCCCAAGAATGTCCCGGTAATTATCAGCGGGCGCGATAGGACAACCCTTCAGGCGTGGTTCGGGCATTTGCCCATCGGCCTCGTTGCCGAGCACGGCCTTTGGCGGAAAAGAAGCGGAGAGAAGTGGCGGCTGTCCAAATTCTGCTCCAGTGAATGGAAAACTCGGCTGCTACCGATCCTCGAGGATTATGCGGACAGGCTTCCGGGAGCGGCCGTGGAAGAAAAGGAATATTCCATCGCGTGGCATTACAGATCAGCGGATCCGGATCAAGCTTTTCTGGTCGCGGCGGAGATGACAGACCATCTTGTCAACCTCACGGCAAAAACCGATCTGCAGGTACTGCAGGGAAGCAAAGTGATAGAGATCCGGAATACGGGAATCAACAAAGGGGCGACGGCTCTAGATTGGCTTTTAAGAGACCATTTTGATTTCGTACTTGCGATGGGTGATGACTGGACGGACGAAGACTTGTTTAGAGTTTTGCCGGACTCTGCCTTCTCCATAAGGGTTGGCGTTGTGAATACGAATGCCCGGTACAACCTCGCGACGACCCATGAAGTTATCGATCTCCTTAGAGATTTCGTTGGTTAGGAACGCTTCCGGCCGGCCCTTCCTTTCACGGTCAAAACCGGGCACGGCGCATGCCGTACGACTTTTTCAGCGACGTTCCCGATGATGAGCCTTTTCAGTCCCGTGCGCCCATGGGTCGCAAGCACGATGAGATCTATCTTGTGAGTCTCGGCGAGGTCGAGGATCTTTTCGAAAGGATCTCCGCTCTCCACGATGTATCTCGTTTTTGGGAGTTGCTCAACCCAGTCGTGACAGAACTGCTTGAGCAGAGCCTCGGAATGCTCAACCGTGGCCTGCAGAAGCTCCGCCCGTCTCGAGGCCTCGTCCCTGTAAAGGCCCGCGGCGCCGGGGTCCGCCTGCGTGATGGGCGTCATGTAAAGCTCGTCAAACGGGTTCTGGATGACATGAAGTATATAGAGAGTGGAGTTGCTGTTTTCCGCAATATTTGCGGCTAAGCGCAGCGCATAACGGGAAAATCGAGACAGATCGACCGGACAGAGAATCCTCTTGAAGTTCAGAGCCATAATGTTCCTCCTCCGCCTATAGCATTCCTCTATCACTGAAGCTGAAATACCGATCGCGTCCAACTACAACATGGTCCAACACTCTGATCCCCATGATCTCTCCCACTTCCTTGAGCCGGCGGGTAATCTCCACATCTTCCTGACTTGGAGCGGGATCGCCGCTCGGGTGATTGTGGACAAAAACGACTGCGGCGGCGGAATCCCGTATGACTGGATTATAAACTTCCCGCGGATGGACGAGCGATGCCGTGAGAGATCCTTCTGAAATCTTTACGTCACGGATGCGGCGATTCTTGTTATTGAGAAGAACCACATAGAAGATTTCGTGCTTCTCGGTCTCAAACTGAGGTCGAAAATGGCGAAAGACGTCTTCAGGGGAGCGCAGCGGAACGCCTTCTTCCCATTTTTCTCCTCCCATCCGTCGCGCTATCTCCAGGCAAGCCTTGAGTTGGGCCGTCTTGGCGGCGCCGATTCCCTTGATCGCCCTAAGCTCCGTCGCCGGGGCGGCATCGATTCCCCTGAAGTTCTTAAACCGCGCCAGGAGAGCGCGACCGAAATCGACGGCGTTCTCACCGGTGCTTGCGCTGCCGGTTCCCACGATGATCGCCAGGAGCTCCGCATCGGTCAGGGATGCTGCTCCGCCGTCGAGAAGTTTTTCCCTGGGACGCTCCTCCTTCGGCCATTCTGTGATTACCCGGTAGCGAATCATAAAAGCCGCCCAAAGCGTATATCACAGCCACTCCTTCAGTCCAAGACGCCCAGAAGGAAGCCCTTAAGATACTCCCCTTCGAGGTGATGCAGACTGACCGGATGATCGATGGGTTGCCCTAATTTCTTCAGGATCTGCATTCTTTTGCCCGAGTCTACGGCCGCCCCGAATACGATCTTCTGAAAAAGCTCCTGGGGAATATGTTGAGAGCAGCTAAATGTAAGGAGCAGCCCGCCGGGTCTTAAGACTCGCAACGCGTGCAGATTGAGAAATTTATAGCTGCCCGAGGCGGCAGCCACGTCGCCGCGCCTGTGAGCCAGGGAGGGCGGGTCCAGGACGACAATATCAAACTGCCGTGGACAGTTCTTCAGATACGAGAACACATCCGCTCTGATGAGGTCGTCTGCGGCTGCCGCGAGGTCGTTCAAATCGAGGACTCGCCTGGCCGTTTCAAGCGCCGGCCGCGAAGAGTCCACCGATATGACTTGCCTGGCGCCGCCCTTTAGAGCCGACGCGCCGAAGGCCCCGGTATAGGAAAAACAGTTGAGAACCGCTTTCTCTCGGGAAAGGGAATGAAGCAGAATGCGATTCTCCCGCTGATCCAGGTAAAATCCCGTTTTCTGCCCTCCCCTGAGGTCAGCGAGAAATTTGAGCTGGTTCTCCTCGACAACTACCAGCTCTGGAGGTTCGTCTCCTGACAGCGGTCCTACGGATGGGAGGAGGCCTTCTTCTTCTCTTACGGAGCCCTCGCTCCTCTCATAGATGCTCATGCGCGGAAAAAGATGTCTGAGAGCATCGATGACCATTCCTTTAAGGCCGTCCATCCCCGCCGTAAAAAATTGACAGACGAGATAATCGCCGTAGCGATCCACTACGAGGCCGGGAAGAAAATCCCCTTCGCCGTTGATCAGCCGGTAAGCGTTAGTGAGACCCGAAAGGCTCTGTTCGCGCCGTTCCAACGCATGAGAGAGACGCCGCGCAAAGAACGACTTGTCAATCGCCTCTTCTCGCCAGGTGAGGATTCTCAGCCGGATCTGGGATTTGGGATTGTAACAGCCGCGGGCGAGCCATAATCCGCTGCTGTCATAGAGATCCGCAACGCCGGCGACTTCAACCTCCCCTTCCACCCTCTGAATCGCTCCCGAGAAGATCCAGGGATGGCCTCTAACAACCGGCTGCTCTCTTCCCTTATGGAGAAATAACTTGGGCATGGTGAGCGAAAATAAGCAGCTTACAATTTTGGATTTTAGATTTGCGATTTTAGATTAATCGAAAATCGGCAATCCAAAATCTAAAATCCGTTTTTTCGTATAAACGTTCCGCTCTTTCCGCCGCTCTTTTTGACCAGACGAATTTCTCCGATCGCCATCTCCCGGTCTGCCGCTTTGCACATGTCGTAAATGGTCAAACCGCAGATCGCTACGGCCGTCATCGCCTCCATCTCGACTCCGGTTTTTCCCGCAATTTTGACCACGGCCTCAATTTCGACGCGCGCCGGCTTCTCCTTGGGAACAAGCTCAATATCGACCGCTGTAATATTTAAAGGGTGGCACATGGGTATCAGCTCGGAGGTTTTCTTCGCCGCCATAATGCCGGCAACGCGGGCGACGGAAAAAACGTCTCCCTTCTCAACCCGTCGCTCCAGGATTAACGCGAGCGTCTCCGCGCGCATGAAGACGGTCCCGCGCGCGGTCGCTACCCGATGCGTCACATCCTTTTCTGTCACATCGACCATTCGGGCCCGCCCCGTCTCATCCAAATGTGTGAGCTTGCTCATTGCATCCCTTCCCTGCTCATTGGCCAAATCACTATCCCCGTAATCCCCTCCGGTCAAGCGAACGGATATTTCTTAGATTCCCTCTCCCCTTGCGGGTCCTTGCGGGAGAGGGCGAGAGCCTGCCCCGGACTCGATCCGGGGGTGACGGGTATCTAAATTCCATTTCGAGCCGCTCGACGATCGCGTGCAACACGTGGTCAACAGGCTTTTTTTGCCGGCGTGTTTTATGCTACATAAAAACAAACCATAGCCTGTTTCCCTGAGATTTCAACGACTTTGCCTTCTTTGGCTTCGGAAACGTTCCGGCCTTGTTGCAACCGCCCAATCGGGCCACTGCTTCGGCTTCATGTCTCGGGCTGCCGGGCTCACGCGCCGCAGCTCATGGCGAGTCGGGAGCCTCTAATTCAATTGAATTCCTTCCCTGGCCCACTTCTCGTTGAAGTCCAATAAAGGTGCCGATCAATTAAATTCTGATCGGTTTAGGTGCCGGCTGCTAGGATACGGAAACGTAGCGGACCTCATCTGCCTAGAAATCCTAGTTTAAGGCGGCGGCTTATACCAGTCAGTTTGTGCACCTGTTTGTTTACTGGATCGAAAGCATGGCCAGATTTAAGTGAGTAAATCAGTCCCAGATCAGGGCAAAGAATCACATCGTAAGTAAAAGAATTAAAAAGGCTCACCCGTCCTTTTAATCCACGACCTTCTCGTTCAAATATGACCAGATGCATCTCGTTTGTCTTAAGGCCGGGTGTTTCATGCGCAAGGATTGGTTGCCGTGAAAATCGCACGAGAGCCCGTCCTTCAACCTTGCCCTCTATGAATTCGCGAATCCGATCGAATTTGTTATCTAACACGTAACCAGCGCCTTGAATTTGTGCCAAATAATTAAATGCAATTTTAGCGATTCCGCGCCAGATATTATTGTCGATTGTCCCTTCTGTCTCAAGAAACACCGCAGGTTCGCTGGCAGCAGGAGGGGGCTCGATCTCGGTCGGCTCCTCAGTAAATCGTGCTCCTTTTAAAATAACCAGTTGCTGCAGGGTTTTTACCCCGGCTGGGGTGCCAATCACTTGGATAGAACCAGGCGGTCGATCCCGAAAAAGCTTCTCGTCCGCTTCAGCAATTTCACTTTCAGTAAAACTATACAGCTTGCCGCTTTCGTCCCGAACCAATATTTGGTCAAGGGGTCGTAGTTTCCGTGTCTTCCAATCAACAGCCATCCGAGCACCTCTAAAATGGCCAAACGTTGCCTCGTCAGGGACTCGGATTAAAATTCGGCGGGCTCTGAATCGGTCCTTTTTGCCTCTGCGAGGCCGTAACTTTTCCGCACGTATTAGACCTTCGAAGCTATCGCGGGCAAGTATTTCATCAAGCTCTTTGCCAAGTTCTTGGTTACAGTCAATACAGACGGCTTCGATCAGCACCATTGTTTCGGGTCCAAAAGTGCCAAAAGCTCGAGGGATTACGTGTTCGCGGGCGAACGTGACTCCAGAGCACTTACAGTAAATGCATTGCCGTGGGTTATCCTCGATCACGATTGGCAACTATACACTTTTGGTCGCGGTAGTTGGATTGAATTGTCCATCGACCAATCTCCAGAAAGCGAGTCTGTCTTTTTTGAGCTTTAAAGACGTGGAGGGGAATCCAAGTTGCCCACGATCATTTCAATTCCAGCCCCTTCTTCACCTTCGCCAGAATCGCGTTGATGGCCTTCACTTTTGCCTCGCTCGGCTTGGGCTCCCCGCCCAACTCAATCCGCACGTTAAATTTGACCGTGCTGGGGACCGCCGCCTTCAGCACTTCGCCTACGACCTCAGCAAGTTCCTGCAACTCCTGCGATTGCACTTCGCTTTCCGCCGTGAACGTCCCCGGCTTCGGCACCACCGGCGGTGGTGTCACCGGCACAGGCACATTTTGCGGCCGTTGCAGCTTCACCGCTGCCGCCCGCTGAGCGGGTATGGCATGGTCCCGAATCTGCGGTGCGCTCCAGCAGCCGCGCCCGGATGGCCCCCCATCAATCGCATCCCGCACCACCGGCCACGGCAATGCCTTCCCCGCCTGCAGTGACAAGTGGTTTGACAGCCCTAGGAGCCTGTCCGAGTAATGTCGTTCGCAAAAAATCGACCTCACAGGTTGCCCCAGAATCGACGATCGGCAGCTCGGCAATGGTTTTCCCATCCCCTAAGGCGGCCTTCGGCCGCAACCAAAAGATGCACGCTTTTGCGTAGCATCTCACGACGGAACAATCTAATTTGCCGATTTTTCGATTACTCGGACACAGCCCTAGCGCCGTCGTCTGGTCCTAGTGACATCAGCCCGTTTCGTGAGAGTTTGGGAAGCTGTAGGCCGTAATAGTTTTCTCTCACTCCGCCAGACCTTTTAGGAACGCATCCTTCGGGTCGGCGTAAAAATCGATGCTCACCTTGGTCGCCAGTTCGTCGGGCAGTTCAAACAGTTGCCGCCTCGCCGAAATCGGCATCAATAGGGTCGCCGCGCCTTTCTCGACCGCCAGTTTCGCAACCGCAACGGGATTCGGAATCATCACGAAGTACAGGACGATCAAGATAGTCTTGCCCGATTATGTCGTATCTGTCCTTAAGGCGCCGACAACCGCCGTACCCGGGCAAATCATCGACGTGAACGACACTACCAAAAACCAAGGCGGCGGGTCGATAGCTTCCACGACGACAAGGTTCTATCTCTCCACAGACACAAAGTTTAGCGCTGACGATATCCCATTGCAGGGTCGTGTGGTTCGTCCTCTGGGCTTCGGCGAAAGCAGCCCAGGCTCCACTTCTGTAACGATTTCCAGTGACACACCGCCAAAAAAATACTACCTCATAGCCGTCGCGGACAATGGAAAAGCAGTGGATGAGGGCAGTAAGGAAACGAACAACACGAAGTACCGGGCCATAACGATCAAGCCATTATTATAGCGCGGCGATACTCTGCGTGCCGTTAGTGAGATGCTGCGAAAAGACTTCTTGATGACCGGGATTGTTTATTTTGGGACATTTCGCTTAACCGGTTTTGGTCCAACACGTCCTTCGACTCGGTCTTGGCGTAAGGAGGTAACAATGAAAATCGATGGTGACAAAGTCATGTTTCTGAGAGGGCTGCTCGCTGCTTTTGCATCCAACGGCCAGCTGGTCAACTACGATGAGATCCGTCACCTCTGCCGACTGAGTGATGAGCAGATAGGCACCTACCTCGACGAAGCCCGAAAGGGCCGGGGAGAGGGCGAGCCGGACTTTTGCGCGATCGTGGTCAAAACGGCGCGCAGCAGGTCATCTATGATGGGCAAAAAGTAGGTCAGACTTTTGCCCGAGCCCGTTCCGCTTGTGACCACATAACTCTCACGGCGTACCGCCCGCTCCAACACCTCGACCTGATGCTGATAGAGATGAAACGGCTGCCCCTCCGGCGTTCGGAAGATGCTTGCTGTTTGTTCGAGTATCACACCGCGATGGCCCAGTTCACCCACCGCAGCAGCTCGGGTGTTAAGAGGGGCTGACTTGCAATAGAAAATCCGGCCACAATCGCGCCTCCTCGACCAAAGCATGCCCGACAAACTCCCCCGCTCGTTGATCGGCCACCGTGAGGAACGCGCGGACGAAGTCGCGGTAATCGGCCAGGACGTTGGAATGGAGAGTAAAAACGCTCATGGTATAACCCTGTTCAATCGGCGTTCAGCAACCATTGATACGCCGCTTGGACCGTGACACCGGGCGAAACCTTGACGGCAAGCTGTTCGAAATTCAGCACCAGCAGCTTCGGCGTGGCTCGCGGA
>JACQUW010000171.1 GCA_016210115.1 Deltaproteobacteria bacterium
ATTCCCACCGCTGGTTACCTGCCTGCCGGCAGGCAGGTCGGATGCGCGGGCTCTCCGAATGGGCAGCGGCTTTCATCTCGGCCGAAGGGTGTAAGCGAGCTGCCAAACCGAAAAATGTGGGATCCGGGTTGGTTACCAATACTCGCGCGCCCCTTTGGGTCTAAGCACGACGATTTGTGTGGCGGAGGGCAGCGTCGATTTATTGACAACGAGCGTGTCATTCTCCGGCCGGCTGGTGGAAAGCCCCTTCACAAAGGCTTCCAGGATGTAGAGACTGTCACGGTAGTGCATGGGGATGACGATCTTGGGTTTGATCTGCTGCAGAACCTCGCGCGCGGTTGATGGCGGCATCGTGAAAGTTCCGCCTATCGGGATTAGCGCCACATCGACCTTGCCCATTTGTTTGAGCTGACCCTCGGTCAGCCTGTGGCTCAGGTCTCCCAGGTGAGCGATGCAGAGCGCGCCCAGATCGAAGATAAACGCCGCTCCTTTGAGCGCTCCCTCGACGCCGCTTTGATAGATCGGAATATTGTAGATAAAAACGTCTCTCACTGTCGTGCTGATGCGATTCCACTCGGCCCCATGGAAGGCGAGGCCGCGCATGATAATGGGATTTCCCTGGGCCAGCTCAACGTAATTGTGATTCGGGTGTTCTCGTCCCACCGTAACGACGTGGGGCGTCACCACCGGAGTGGGATACATGCCCGGAGCGAGAGGGTCGGTGATGATTTTGGTTCCTCTGCGCGTGGTGATCTGAAAGAAATTATGGCCGAAGTACTGGATCGTCGCGTCAGCCTCGGCGGCATAGGCAGGCCGGACAAAGCGCGAGGCGACGTCAGGGTCCCGGCATGCTGATTTCGCCTGAGAAACGATCAGAAGCGAGAGCAACAGGCAGCCATAAAAAAGCGCGCCGGACTTCTTCATGGAGTTTCATTGAGCCGGTTGATTTGGAAATCTCAGTTCCGAGGCGGTAAAGAAATCGGCGACGTAGGAGGTGGCCGGGTTGCGCATAAGATTTTCGGCGGTGTCGACTTGCTCGAAGCGGCCCGCTCTCATCACCGCGATCCGATCTCCCAACGCCATTGCGTCTGCCAGATTATGGGTTACGTAAATCGTCGTGAGACGATTCTCCCGATGAAAATCCATGATCTCGCGCCGCATCTTAAGCCGATTGGGAGGGTCAATATTGCTGAGCGGCTCGTCCATCAGCAACACCCTCGGTGAGGTCGTCATGGCCCGGCCCAAAGCGACTCTTTGCTGTTGGCCACCGGACAGTTCCTGGGGCTTACGCCGGAAAAAGCTCTCCTCGATACCCAGCCGCTGAGTCAGCGGCCGCATGAATCCGCTGATCTTTTCCTGCGACCATTTCCGGATCTTCAGGGGCAAGGTTAAATTACTATAACTGCGAGAGTCGAAGACTTTCATGTGGGGCCAAAGGGCGTAATTCTGAAAGATCATTTGAACGCCTCTTTGCCCGACTGGAATGTTGTTGGCCGGAACGCCTCCGATGTAGATCGTTCCGCTATCGGGAGTCTCCAAACCGGTAATGAGCCTGAGCGTCGTGGTCTTCCCGCACCCGCTCTCCCCGACGATCACAAGGAACTCCCTATCGTGAACACTGAGATCCGCCTGGTCGACTGCGACCACCGATCCAAAGCGTTTGCTAATTCGGCTTAGAACGACGGAGACCACTGCGATCCATTCTATTGGATGGGAGAGAAAATACAAGATTGTCCGCAATGACGCGTGTACACCGCCTAAAGTGTCGCATGCTCAGACCAACTCCGGACGGCGTGGATTGCGTTGGCTCAGCCGAAAGATCAAGGTCCGCTACCGGGCTCGGTAGAAAACGATTTATAGGCATATGGTGAGACGTGCTCAGTGGGGCGACGGTTTAGCGTGAGCGGCGCGATTTTCCGCGTCCGGCTCTACGCCGCGGTTGGGCCTTCAGTTTGTCCCAGAATTTTCTGGGGGAAAGAATCGCTAGATCCTCGATTTGACCTATATCCAGGAGTTCTTCGTCACCTGACACGGACACGTCGGCTCGAGCCGATATTGCAGCCGACAGAATAGGTAGGTCGTCCTGATCTTGAATCTTGACCGTCGGCAGTTGGCCGGGCTCCGCAAGCACCGTATCCCGTCGCAGAAGGGAGATGAAGTCATCAATCAAATCCTGAGCCACACCGAACTTGGTCCTCAAGACACGCTTCAGTTCGCCCAGCACTTGTGCGGAAGTCAGAAGTTCGTGTGAAGTGAGAACCTCGCGCAGAAGGTCTGCGCTGTCCTACTCCAGCCGGTTGTTCTATGGCACTATTCGTTACTTGCCCGTGACCAGTAGTTCCCTGTCTTCGAATCGTTGGCCGTTCAGAAATACGCGTAGACGATAGCTGCCCGGTTTGTGCTCGCCGCTCCGGATTAAAAAAGACGCCCACGTGGAATATTCTCCGTCCTCTTTCACTACAAACGGATGCCGCTGCTCTGCGACCAATCCTTCCTCATCGCGTATCTCCCATCTCTGCTCATAGTACCCGTTGGCTGATGCACCTAGCCATCTGGATGAGATATAGAAAAACTCGTCAAGTTTGACCGCCGACAATATGTTTTTCGGCTGACCTTCGACCAGCGCCGCGGAAATATACAGCCGATGTGCTGATGGCGTTTTGCCTTCCCGTGCCTTCAGGACTTTAATCTGCTCCTCAAGCTCGGCAACACGAGTTGCGGCACGTTGCATGGTCTTGTGCTCGCTTTCAGACACTCTGACTTGGTTTGACACTCTCAATATCGTCTCATAGGCTCCAAAGCCCGCAAGAAAGCCGGCAACAAGCATACTCAGCACCCAAATCATTGGGTTATCTTCAATGCGCTGTCGGAAAGTCATCGTGCCGTCACCCGCATGTTCCCCCGAAAACAGCGCAGTCGAACAGGCTCGGGGTGCAGGACTCCGGGCCGCGGCCGACCTGCCTGTGCGCCCGCCTGCCGGGGCGCGGGCAGGTGTCCGCACGCAGACAGGTGGGCAGGTACCGTGAGTCGAACCGGGCTCATCGGACGTCCGCGGCCCTCCGCCCTAGACCCCTCGGCCGAGGTGTGGCTTTGATTGTTCAGTCTGAAGCCAGTCATGAACAGTCCTGAAATTGCCGTTGTTGCCATATGACGCCGTGCTCGGCCCCTTTTTCTTCTGTGCTCAAATGATCTGCGGTTTGTCTTCAAATTCAATGTCTCCGCGCTCGTCTACATGAAACACGTAACTCTCCTTTTGGTCCTCTTTCCCACTGTGCGTCGCAACCAAGACACGCTCGCCATCCGTTCGTACGTGGACAATGCCAAACACCGTCTTCGCGTAAGCGTTGTAACCGCTGTACAACTGTTTGCCATCCTTTCCGGTCTTGGTTATGGAAGTCACCTTATTCCGACCGGGAAAGCGTTTGAAGAACGCCACCATTTCTGTGACGTAGATGAGCGGCTTGTCTACGGTCGCTCGCGAATACCGCCCCAGAGCCCCCATCAGCCCGGAGCGCGGGTGGATGTACTCCTTGGCAGTGCTTTCATCTCCTGAAGAAACCACACTTACCACCGGCCTGATAGCCTCAAGGATGCGCGGGCTGAAGTCTGCCGAGCCGTGATGCGGGACCTTTAATACCTCCGCCGCCAACGAGACGTTGTCTGCCCGTGATCGCTCCAGCAGCGATTCCTCGGATTCTTCGTTGAGATCAGCTCCAAACAGAAAGCGAACGTTACCGTAGTTCAGTTTGAATACAATCGAGTGGCCGTTAACCGTATGCGAAGCGGAAAGACTCGACGAACCCGGCGCTTTGAGAAAACGCAGTCCGGGCTTCCCCTTTACATTTTCGGTGATCGGACCCAGAACTTTAACGCTGATGCCTTCATCTTCGAGGAAATCGAATGCATTGTCATCTCCGTATTCCAGGCGCTGTATCTTGGGTTTCTTTGCGTCCTTATTCTTTAAGCCCAGCAAGGCTACTTTCCAGTCCTTAAAAGGCTCGTTCATGCGACTGTCATCAACTTTCGTCAGATCGTCCTCAAGGTCGACCGCGTAGGTCTTACCGTCCAGCTTGACCGTCTTCCCGAACGCCGTCGCGCCTGACGCGTTGGCTACCTTCACCAGCCCGTTATGGAAGACCCTGTCGGCGCTTACCAAGGCATCGCCCCGTGACGAGCGAGTTGCCTTGACCAGATGAGTCAATCCCGCGAAATGATCTGCATCGCCGTGCGTGACTATGATTGCGTCGCAATGCAGCGCCTTTGTGCGCAGAAGGTAAGAGTACGCGACGCTGACGTAGCGGCGGATGTGTTCCTCTTCTCCACCGTCTATGAATAAGATTTTGCCTTTAGGAGTCTCGACCATCGCGCCGTCGCCCTGCCCAACGTCAACAAACCTCACCTTCAGAACCGAAGTCTCGCGGAAGGTAGTCTTTTTTGGCAGGAGTCCGGCATACTTGACGGTCTCGTAACGTCCGTCCAAATCGTTCCATTCCCGCTGCGAAAACTCGGCGACCGTTTGGCCTTCGTGCTTTCCTTTGATTCTGACCTGATCGCCCCAGAAAAGCGTTATCGTCTTCAGCTTGTCGCCCGTGGGATTACCGGAAGCATCCGGTTCATAGAGCGGAATGCGTATGATGTCGTCGTTTAAAAAACGCGTCTCTAATGCCATAACTTCACCCCTCCTGGAGATTTCACAATACCCAGAACGACGGGCTTCTTGAATAATGGATTGAAACGACTCTTCAAGTCGTCCAATCCTTATCGGTTAAGCTCAGAAGCGGATCCCGGTACCTTTTACGCCCCTGGGCTCCCGAAGCCCAATCGGCTGCGAACGCTCGCGAGCGCGCCAGGGCGTCTTGTGCTTACAACAAGATGCTTCTGCATCTCTTCAGGTTGATCATACCATTGGCCGTCCCAGGTAATCTCAAGGTATAAAGTATTCGACCTGGCGTTTTCCCCGACCGCGACGAGCTCAAGTTGCATGGTTTCGTCGGCGTGTACAAATCCGTCGAAGCCGGGCGGCCACTTCTCGTTCTGCCCCACCCGCGCCGGATCCATGGCATCCAGCTGAAAGCTGCGCCCCTTGATGATAAATCCCAAATTACAGGCTTCTTCGTCAAGTCCCAACACGTCAAGTAGGTAAAGCTTAGGTGACGGGAGCGGCGCCCACACGAGACAGACTGGAGTCCGTTGCTCCCAGTTAATCTGCCCTTTGTACTTCTTAGTAAGCTTGGTTATTTTGGCGCGAACATGGTTTGCAGTCCATTTTCGTATGTTCCTGACCCTGAGATGGTAGAAAAAAGCCGGCGGTGCCTCTGGGGAGTCACCATATCGCGTCGGATACCCTCTCGAATCGAGAAGAGATATCCTGAGCCTTGGGCCCCGAATGGCCCAGATGATCGTCCACCCGATACCGACTACACCGCCGACCGCCGTTACAGCTTGAAGGATAACTTTCCATGTTTCCAAATCTGCTGAACCGGGCATACTTTCTGTTTATCGTCAGAGCCTAACGTATGGCGTTTGATCCCTACTGCTTCCAACGAATAAATATCGGTGATACCCCGGTAGCCGCATTGAGGATAAACCTGTCCTGAGCCGGGTCGAGAAAGTCGCCCCTTTAGGGTTTACTAACGGGGCGGCAGCGGACCCGCGCCGTTCAGCTTTTTAAACAGCGCGACGGTTTCGCGATCCTGCGGCAGCTCCTTTAAAGCCTTATCCATATCGTCCGGCATGAGCGGCGTCGCCTCATCGCCGGTAAACTTTTTGTAAACCGCGGGAAACTCCGGGTCCGTAAACGTCTTGACCATGGCGGCGCGCAGAATCTCAACCTGCTCTTTTGGAGTTCTGGGCGGCAATATAGACGGCGTGCCAAACTGCCGGAAAACGCGCACCATGCGCAGGAGCTTTCGTTCTTGCTCCGACTTTGCGAAGGTCTCGATCTCAGGCAAATTTGAAAAGTAATGGTGTTTCAGGCCCTTTGGAACTTCCATGATGACATGCGGGACAATCGCCCCCGATTTTAGCAGCTCTACGTTTCGCGTTATCGTGGTGTCCGCGTTATTGATTCGGGCGTCGATTTCGCCGCGGACCAAGGCGGCGTCAAGTTCGGTTCCCGAATAACCCACCACGAAGCTGGTATCTTTTACGCCTATTAGATGCGCAAACATTCGACCCACGAAATAAATGGAATGACCCACGGCTTGCGCGCCGATCCTCAGCTTGGAAGCCGAGCGCAGATCGTCGATAGATTTCACCCCCGCTTCCCGTCTCGTCAGGAACACCCAGTGATAGGTGCTGTGGGGCGAGCCCAGGTAGATAAATTTATCGAGATCATACAACACGCCCTTTTCGCCGAGAACCGCGTTGGCGACCAGAGCGCCGCCGATGCGTCCGATGGTGAGTCCGTCGGGTTTGACGTTTTTAAACACGTGATTGGCGGCTTTGATGCCACCTCCACCGGGCATGTATTCGGACACGATCGTCGGGGTTCCCGGAATATGCTTCTGCAAGAACGGCATCATCGCACGGGTGAGCATGTCCGAAGATCCTCCGGGCGCCGTGCCCTGTAGGATGGTTATGGTTTTCCCCTGATAGAACGGTGCCTGGGCAAAGGCGCAAGCTACGGTTACCGACAGAAAAATAATGAGCGCCAGGCCCGGCGCCAACGCCATCGGGACCCACGTAGGCTTCATTTGGGATTTCATAAAACTCTCCTTGGAAACTATAAGCGGACACCTGGTTTTCTACCGTGAGCCTGTTATGCAAAAGTAGCCTGCCCCCTTCTCTCTTTCCCGTTTTCTCTTTTCCCGCCTCCCCGACGGTTTACTTTCCCTTAATGTCCTAACCCGGTGTTCAGCCGCCCGCATTCCGTGTCGGTCTGAAGCAGAAGGTTAGGCCCAAAATTACGGTCAGAGAAACGGAACTCCGCGGCATTGGCGATAAACCTATCCTGAGCCTCGTCAGGAGGAACCTGTTGGACTAAACCGCCGAGCCGAATTTGCCGCTGGCTATGGCTATTGTAAAGGAAAAAATCCACCGGACAATAAAGCGCGTGTCCGGCTCCCTGCGGGAAGAACCCACAGCGAGAGTTGTAGGGTTGTGGCCGGACGAGCTAAGGGGTGTGGATGAAACACCGCAGGACGGCGTCTCCATCGCAGTGGAGGCACATTTCTGCGCTGATGGCGCTTTCAAGGGCGAGAGCTTTTCACGAGAAGTCCCATGGAGAGAGCTTTGGCAGTTGGGCTACGGTTACCACCGTTCCGTGTTTGCAAGAGGGACAGCGAGAAAAATCCCTCCCGGTAAGTTCTAGCAGGAGTTCCTGGGTGGAACCGGTCGGGATAACGGGTAAAGCCGCATTGACTCCCAAGAGTTGCCGAGATTGGGAAAGGCTCTGCTTTTTAGAGCGGTGGCGGCAAGGGCAAAAGTGGCGCCGCTCGAAGGCTACTGGCAAGACATGGAGGAGGAGGCGACGCCTGTCTGCCGTGCTCAGCACAGGCAGGGATGAACTCTTCGGCGTCGAGCGTCATCGATTTTCAGCCGGTCTTTGTCTTTTCGGTCCCTACGCCAAGAAAAGACCCCTTTTTCTCCCCCCTACTCCCACGAGGGATATTGTTCTGGGTTGGGACCTCGCCTCTCGACGACCCGAGGATAGGATACTCCCGGCTCTGCTGGGTGCGCCCCGCGAGTCTTTCGGACCTCAAAGATCCAATCATCACCAAAATCGAACCAGTAGTATAACTTGAGCCGCCCGAGGGGATAGATCTCGCAAAGCCGTAGGTTGGCGAAGACTCCTTCACGGTCCTCCCATTCCTCTGCGTCGCTGTAGCGCAACTTCCGGTGTCGGTAGTTTCTACCCGCATAGAAGTCGTGTAGGTGATCGTTATCAAAGGACACCGCCGTCTGAATGGCAAGGTGAAGATCTTCGAGAGTGGAATCCTCTTCGATCTCGATCACGCGGAGGCATGATTCCTTCAGGTAGGCGCCTGAGACGCATTCCACCGTCAACCTGTAGACCATGCTTACGCCCGCCTTGCCCCCTTTGTCCCGGCGGCCTTGCGCCTGACGCCGAGATTTCGACCGCGATGGCGAATGTTGCTTCATGATCCGCGCCTTCTAACTTTCACGCTAACCCGCGCCGCCACTAGTGCAAAGCAAGGGCGCTGATTTTTTCGGCGTCCGGTTGAGCGAATGGTTAGCCAAAGAACTTGTCATACTCGGCATGCGGCCCGATCCAGAACCACTGAACTCCGTCTGGTAGGGGCACGCCAAGGGCACGGTAATGAATACCGACCCGGACGCTGCGGAAGCGTCCGCCATACACGGATTTGAATCGTAGAGACG
>JACQUW010000172.1 GCA_016210115.1 Deltaproteobacteria bacterium
ACTTGAGGCAGGGCTGAGCGGTCTCGTGGGGGGCCTGGTCGGCTGCTTCGGCGGCTTGGGCATCGCTCAGTTCCTCGCAGCGCGGACCTTCTCCTTGGGAGGCACTGACCTCTCGGCTTCTCTTCAATGGGTGATCTTCTCAATAACGTTAATCCTGGCCGTGGCTGTAGCTCAGCTCGGATCTTTTTTTCCTGTGAGGGGAGCCATGCGGCTAGATCCGGTAAGGACGTTGAAGGAGAACTAGAGTGAGGGGAATGATGTGGAAGATCCTTTTAGGATCGCTTCGTCACCGAAGGGGGAGAGTTGTCGTCGCTGTTTGCGCTACCGCATTGGGCGCCTCTTTGATCGTGGCGGCGGTTAACCTCCGTCAGGGAATTAAAGGAAAACTCGCAGCGGAGCTAAGGAACTATGGGGCCAATTTGCTCTTGGTGCCCGGAGCCGGCACCGGGCCATTCCTTAAGCAGCAGGATCTGCTTATCCTCCAGGACCGGAAAATAAAAGATCGACTGCTCGGATACGTCCCGTTCTTATATGGGGTGGCAAAGATCCAGGGAAAGGACATCGTTTTTGGTGGGACCGTTTTTACAGCGGTCAAAGAGGTGACCCCATGGTGGCAGGTAACCGGCATATGGCCTGAGAGAGCGGAAGCTGCCCTCGTGGGCGCCAATGTAGCCTCAAAGTTGGGACTTCGTTTGGGAAGCTCCTTCTCAGTAGTTTACAAAACTTCTCAGTTTACCTTCACTGTGACCGGCATCTTAAGTACCGGTGGAGCCGAGGAGAATCAGGTTTTTGTCCAGTTAGGGAGTTTACAACGATTGAGCGGACGCCCGGGCTTATTAAGTTCCGTTCTGATAAGCAGCCGAACAGCGCCAGGTTTGGAGGAGACGTTTGCCTTTTTGCAGCGGGCCTGGCCGGGAGCCGATCTGAGAACCTTAAGACAGGTTGCTCAGGCCGAGGAGGCGGTTCTTTCTCGTCTGGAGATTTTCTTTACGCTTGTGGGTGCCCTCGTTCTTCTCGCCTCGGGCCTCACCGTCTTCGCCACGATGACCACGGCGGCCTTGGAACGGAGGGCTGAGATGGCATTGATGCGCGCCCTCGGGGCGGGTAGGAGAGAAGTGGTGTGGATATTTGCCTCCGAGGCGGCGGGCATTGGAGTAATGGGAGGATTTCTCGGCTCAGCCTTCGGCCTGCTGTTTTCTGAGGTTGTGAGCCTAAGTGTCTTTCGCTCCTTTGTCTCTCCTAGCCTGATAAGTCTTCCGACAGGGCTTGTGGTCGCGCTTGCAATCGCGCTCTTTTCGAGCCTCTCAGTCGTGAAGAGGACAGCAGCCGTAGCGCCAGCAGTTGTGCTGAGAGGAGAGTGATCAAGATGAAGCCATTCATTGTGCTTAGGGATCTCACTAAGGATTACAACGGCAAAGTCAGGGGCTTGGACGGACTGTGCTTGGAAATTTATCCCGGCGAGTGGGTTGCCGTTATGGGCCCCTCAGGCTCCGGGAAAACCACGCTTCTCAATATGATTGCCGCGATGGATCAACCCACGGCCGGCTCGATCTACGTCAATGGAGTCGACCTTCTCTCTCTTACAGAAGAGGAGAGAGCGCGGTTTCGCCGCGAGAAGGCGGGACTTATCTTTCAGCAGTTTCACCTGATTCCCTATCTTACGACGATAGAGAACGTGATGCTGGCCCAGTATTTCCACAGTATGGCCGATCGGGAAGAGGCTGCCCACGCCTTGCAGGAAGTGGGGCTTGGCGAGAGAATGAGGCACTATCCCTCCGAGCTCTCAGGCGGCGAGCAGCAGCGGGTCTGCATCGCGCGGGCTCTCATTAACCAGCCCAAGATCATCCTGGCTGACGAGCCCACAGGAAACCTGGATGCGGAAAACGAAAAAACGGTCATGGGAATCTTCCACAGGCTTCATGATGCCGGCCATACTCTCCTTTTTGTCACGCATGATCCCCAAATCGGCATCCAAGCAGATCGAACCATTGAGCTGGAGCACGGCCGCATCGTCCCCGCGCTTTCTACAAAGGGCCCTGTTTTGTCTTCTTTCGGTTAAACGGTGGGCTGACCTGGCGTTTACTGTCGGTGTCCGCGCGAAGCTTCCTTGCTTTCCGCGTGCTGAACACTACGGCCAACAGGCTTCGGACCGACTGACCCTACCGGCGGCTCTCCGAACCGGCCAATAACGGCCGGATCAGGACATTAGGAGTAATCCACCTCTATCGCTTTAGCTCTTCTTATGAATTTGTTGCGCCAGATAATTCTGATACCCGACCTCCTCGATCTGGTGCAGTTGGGACTCGAGCCAGTCCACATGTTTCTCTTCATCGACCGTGATGTCTTCGAGAAGTTCCCGCGTGGCGTCATCTCCCACCTCCAGGCAGGTCTTGATCCCCGGCTTAAGAATACCAAGCGCTGCCTGCTCCAAGCCAAGGTCGTTCTCCAGTTGTTGCTTAACGGTGGCACCGACCATGATCTTGTCGTAGCCGGAGACATTAGGCACTCCGTCAAGAAAAAGGATACGCTCGATCACACGATCCGCGTGTTTCATTTCGCCGAGTGACTCTTCCCATATGGCGTGATGCAGCACCTCATATCCCCAATTCTTGCACATTTTCGCGTGCGCAAAGTACTGGTTGATTCCGGTCAGCTCTTTCCGCAGAACATCGTTGAGGACCTTAATGATTTTCGGATCTCCTTTCACGGCGCACCTCCTGAATTAAGATTGTTGGACTTCTATTCTAAAGTCACGGCCCCGTCAAATTCGAAACAGACTCTCCGCATTGCGGCTTGTAGTCTCCGCTACTTGTTCCAGCCCAAGTCCTTTCAATGTTCCCAGCAGTTCCGCAACCAAACGAACGTAAGCGGGCTCGTTGCGCTTTCCCCGATGGGGCACCGGTGCAAGATAGGGAGAGTCCGTTTCCACCAAAAGTCGCTCCAATGGCAACCGGCGCACAACATCCCTCAGGGGTTCTGCATTCTTGAACGTGATGATGCCGCTGAAAGAGAGATAGAATCCCAGATCGAGAAAACTCTTCGCGGCCTCGAAGTCTCCGGTAAAGCAATGGATCACGCCGCGAACTGCTCCCTTACCTTCTTGCCGCAGAAGCCGGGCGACTTCGTGGTCTGATTCACGGTTATGAACCACTAACGGAAGCCCGGTGCTATGAGCCAGATCGATGAACCGGCTGAAGAGGTCCATCTGAACCTCCGGGGGCGAATGTTTGTAGTAAAAATCCAGCCCTGTCTCTCCAATCGCAATGACCTTGGGACTCGTCGCCAATTCCGCCAGTGCCTGGAAATCTTCGTCGCTTACGGCTCTGGCATCGTGGGGATGCATACCCACCGTGGCGAAAAGCCCGGGGAAACTTCCGGCCAATTGAACAGCATCTCTGTTACTGGAGAGATCTCCGGCCCCCCCTACCACAATGATCTTTCCGACACCCGCCTCGCGGGCACGTTGAACCACCTGGCCAACGCCCCCGGCAAATTCTGCCGACTGAATGTGGCAGTGGCTATCAATGAGCGCCACCTTTTCTTCGCCCGGCATTTGACTTTATGCTTCGGTCTCAATACGAGGAAATAATACGATGGGCTTGCGGACCGTGTGACCCGGCGGGAAACAGCCGCCCCACACAGGATGTCGGGCAGATACGCTCGTAGAGATGTTGAGGAAACTTTTGATTTTCTCCGCCGTATCCGGCAGAAACGGCGACAAGAGACAGGCCGTCACCCTGAGCGCTTCCAAAAGGTGATGGAGGATCTCCCCCACTCGAGGCCGCTTTTCCGGTTCCTTAAAAAGGACAAAAGGACCGGTCTGGACGATGTACCTGTTTGTCGAATCGACGGCTCCCCAGATGGCCTCCAGGGCGCGATGGAAGTGAAGCTTTTCCATATGGCTCTCAAGGTCGGCTTCCGCCCGAACAAACGCCTCTCGGAGCTGCTGATCCTCTTCCGCACGTGAAGCCCCGAGCGGCTGCACGATCCCCTCAAAGTACCTTTGCTGCATGGCGAGAACTCGGCTCACCAAGTTCCCCAGATTGTTGGCCAGGTCGGCGTTAATGCGGGTCACAAAGCTCTCTAGCGAGAAAGTCGCGTCCTGTCCAAAAACCATTTCCCGCAGAAGAAAATACCGAAATGCATCCATGCCGTAGCGCTCCTTCATTTCTAAAGGGCGCACGACATTGCCCAGACTCTTGGACATCTTGCCGGAGTCCATTATCCAATAACCGTGGACGTTGAGGCGCTCGTACAGAGGCAACCCTGCCGCCATGAGCATCGTGGGCCAGAAGATCCCATGAGGCTTCAAGATATCCTTCGCGACCAGATGATTGGCCTTGGGCCAGAAAGCGCGGAAAAAATCCTCCCCGCGCAATTGCAGACCACTCACGTAATTGATGAGGGCGTCAAACCATACATAGGTTACGTACTCGGAATCAAAAGGAAGCGGGATACCCCATTGCAATCGGCTCTTCGGACGTGAAATGCAGAGGTCTTCCAGCGGTTCCCGTAAGAAGGCAAGTACTTCAGAACGATAGCGCTCGGGACGTATAAACTCCGGGTTCGACCGGATATGGTCGACGAGCTGTTGTTGGTATTTGCCCATCCGGAAGAAGTAGTTTTTCTCACGAATATACGTGGGCTCTTTTAGATGGTCCGGGCACTTGCCCTCGATCAGCTCCTTTTCCGTGTAGAAGCGCTCGCAGCCGAAACAATAGGTGCCGCCGTATTCGCCGAAATAGATATCCCCCGCTTCGTAAATCTTCGTAAGGATCCGCTGAACGACTTCCACGTGATATGAATCGGTGGTTCGAATGAAGTGATCATAAGAAATTCCGCAGCTATCCCAGGTAGAGCGAAAAATCGCGCTGATGCGGTCCGCGTAGAGCTTGGGCTCCGTGCCGTTTTCTCTGGCTGCCTGGGCGATCTTGTCCCCGTGCTCGTCCGTTCCCGTCAAAAGATAGGCCTCGACTCCTTGACTCAGGTAGTACCGCTTGAGGGTGTCAGCAATAACCGTCGTGTAGGTATGTCCCAAGTGAGGCTCGGCATTCACGTAGTAAAGGGGCGTGGTCAAGTAAATTCGTTCCATCACTGCACTCTCACGACCTGACAGAGGAGATTTTCGAGGGCGATGCGGCGATTGACGTTTTGGCGGATTGCGGTGGCGGTCTTAAGGGCCTTGGATCTCAGGAAGAGTATACCATCCAGTGAATACCGTTCTGCGAACTTTCTGATTTCATCAGCCTTGTCGAAATTGCAGATTCCTTGCAGGCTTTCGGTCACCCGGTGGAGAAGAACATCCCTCAGCCAGCCCTCCATCCATTCCAAGAATAATAAGGACTCGTCTCGATCGTCTGAGACGTCATCCGCCAGCTCGATGACTGTTTTAAAATCTCCGGCCTGCAGGCTGCTGACCTTTTGAATCCACGCCTGCCTTTTTTCTGCAAAATCTTCTATTGCAGAGCTAATCGCTTTCCCGGGGCAACCCTGGGACACAGCCGCCAAAACTTCGGCGTCTTTCGGCCCGATCCCCTTCTGTTCCACAAGAAATTTCATCACGAGCGAAGATGGAAGGGAAGAGAAAGAAAGACGAAGACAGCGTGAGATGAGCGTCGGAAGAAGCTCCCCGGTCGAAGTGGTAATCAGAATGACGAGCGAGTCCCGCGGAGGCTCCTCCAGAGTTTTGAGCAGGGCGCTCTGCGCGGCAATATTCATCAGACTGGCCGGGTCCAAAAGAGCTATTTTCTTTTTCCCGCAAAAAGGCCGCAAGTTCAATTCCCGCTCGAGATCTCGGATCTGCTGAATCGAGATGTCCTTTTTTCCCGGCTCGGGCCGGATTAAGCGCACGTCCGGATGATTTGAGTTCCGAATTCTCACGCAATTGGGGCACGTGCCGCAGAAATCATCCTGCCTCTCCAGACAGTGAATCGCCATCGCGAGCGATAGGGCCACAGTCTTCTTGCCCACGCCCTCCGGGCCGAGAAAAATATAAGCGTGATGCATCCGGTTTCTCGCTAAAGCGCGTTTGAGGGTCTCAATCTGCTTTTCGTGTCCCACGAGCTCGCTGTAAGGCATATTTCCTCGTTTGCTATTAGCCACTGGCCAATTTCTGATCCACGATTCTCCGGATCCTTTCATGCACGTCCTGGATCGGGAGAGAAGCATCCAACACATAGATGCGACCGGGTTCTTCCTCTGCCAGCTTCAGATAGCCTCTCCTCACCCGTTCGTGAAACTCAAGTTCTTCCCGCTCAAACCGGTCCTCCCGCTGCTCACCTCCGCGGTCGCGGGTGCGAGCCAAACCGAGCTCCACCGGAGAATCCAACAGCAACGTCAGGTCCGGCTGCATTCCCCGGCTGGCGATTTGATTGAGCTGTCGAACTAGCTTGAGATCCACGCCACGCCCGAAGCCCTGATAAGCCAGCGTAGAATCGGCGAACCGATCGCACAGGATGAGCTTGCCATGGCTCAACGCCGGTTGAATAATCTCCTGCACGTGATGGGACCGGTCCGCGAGGTACAGGAAGAGCTCCGTTGGAGAGGCCAGTTCACTGCCCCCAACTTCAACAAGAACTCTTCGTATCATCTGGCCAAGGGCCGTACCGCCAGGTTCCCGTGTAGACAGGCAAGTTCTACCTTGGCCGCAAAGATACTCCTCGAGCAACCTAAGTTGGGTCGTTTTTCCCGACCCATCCCCGCCTTCGAAAGAAATGAAAAGCGTCATGGGTGACGACACGCTTTCGCAGCAGTTACACTGGCACAGATTACTCGAATGAGTTTGAATCGGAAGGAATATCGAGGCAAGCCCCGACCTTTAACTCTTTCCCTCTCCCAGAAGCAGGTTGATTCCGTTGATCAATTGGGTTCCCGTAAAGGGTTTTGTAATGTAGTAATCAGCCCCCAGCTTGTATCCTCCCAGCACGTCCTCGTACTGTACCTTTGCGGTCAGTAAGATCACCGGGATTGAGGAGGTTTCAGAGGCGCTTTTTAACCGCGACAAGACTTCCAGCCCGTCCATTTCGGGCATCATGACGTCAAGGATAATAAGATCCGGCCTCTGTTCTTTCATCCGGGTAAAAAGCTCGGCGCCGCTGTATGCGCAAAGCACGTTATAACCCTTTCCTTCGAGCACGGCCTTGACGATGTTGACAATATCTGGATTATCATCGACCACAAAAATGGTCTCTTTTATCGCCATGCTCCCCCCTTAGCTCCGATCGATGGCCACAGTGACACCAAATCTTGCCGCCTGCTTCACAATCTTACCTCCAAAACTGCCGCACAGAGCCACGCTAGGTCGTTACTGCCCGCCTGCTCACGAACCATACGGCATTTAGAAGGTTCGCGATTTGTGCAAGGATGGCTAAAGGGATGGCTTGCGTTTTTTCCATGATAAACTAACAAAACGAGAGAAGTAACTTATCATCTCCCACACTTCTTGTAAACTTTCCCTCGCCTCTAGGATCTGCACGCTTCATGTAAACGTCTCCAGGCAAAGCGTTCTCAGGAAAGCTAATCCTGATCAGGGCCCCATGGCTCTCCAGTAATCCTGGGTAATTGTGGAAGGCAGCGAAGCGTAAAGTCTTTCCAGGATCCTCGTCGGAATTAGTTCTGCCGCCCGCAGGAGGGCAGCACTACTATACCGCACGCTCGCCGCTCCCTGGAGCTTGAGTTCTTCCGTCCCCTCGCCGGAGTCGGCGCCGCGCTCATCAATGAGAATCGAACCGAACACCTCTTTAATTCCACCCCCCTCAACATTAAATCCCACAGAATTTCCACTCACCAGGATTAGGCCCTCCCAGACAAAGGGGCCGCCGATGACCAGGTTAGCATCTCTTACGATCAAAATCCCCACGCCGCTCAGACCTGCGGAAAGGGCGAACTTATTCCCTGTGCCGGCCGGGCCACGAACACAACGCAGCTGGGGAGAATCCCGCGTGCCCCATGTCGTTTCTCCCGGGCTCGGGACGGACATGGCCTGAACGAGATCCACTACGATGGCTTCGGGAGCAGAGCAGATCTCATAAGCAAGCCCGGAAATCACATCAGACGAGAGAAAATTGGTCACCCCCATTCCCGGAACGGAAGTTTCTGCTCCGATCACGTTGTCTTCCTGCTCAACAGAGAGCGCGCTTTTCACCTGTTCTCTTAGAGTATCATTTGGGACTGCGACACCCATCTTAGCTTTGGCCCCCGGGACCAGAGTTTTACTGACAGGATCATAGTCCCTCCCGTCGACCGAAAAGGAATCGCCAACAAAGCTGGCATGAGCTTCGTTGCCGGTGAAACCGACTGCCGCGGGGGCAAGGTCGTAGGTTCTGGTAATCAGGGCTTGGACCGTTTGAGATGAACTCCCGACCTTTCCTGTGGATCGAATCGTAACCGACGCCGCCATTTTGCTTTTGTTAGTCGGAGACAAAAACGAAACGGCAAAATTTCCCGGCGATAGCTGAACAACCCCCGCCGCTGGATTCGGCGGCATCGTTATCGCGCTCTCGACTTTCTGCTTCGCCCACTCGATCCCCGCTTCTGCCAGATAAAACGCTTGCGTGGCGGTTTTGAGGTTCCCGGTCGTCCTGAAATCGGCTTGCATGGAGACGATAGCTCCAACCCCTGCTCCCAAAAGCAAGGCAACGATAATCAGGGACAGAAACAAAACTATGCCTCGCTGGTCCGTGAGCAGTTTTCCCAAAAAAGTCATAGCATTCCCCCGAAAGCACCTCGCGAGCTTGGTCGACGGCCCGCGGCGCGCAAGGCTTCGCGCCGCGGCCGAGCTGCCTGTGCGTGTCCGCACGCAGACAGGTGGGCAGCACCCATTGAGTCGAATCGGGCTCATGTCACGGCAACTTCAACCGCGCGCCTGCTCGGAGAATTGAAGGGTAAGTGCAGACTCCCTGTTCAATTCCTTAGCTCAACACTCGAAGAAAGCGTGGAAGTGACTTTTTTCCCGAGGCCCGGACTTGGACTGCGAAGTTGCACGGCGAAAGAGATCTTGATCCTCTTTATCGAGACGGAAGAAGGATTCTCACCCAGATCCGTGTGGTCGGCGCCGAAATATGTAAAGAGCTTACCGGGAACCGGTGTAACCACATTTCCAACCAGGCAGTCATCATTGCGCCTGATCACGTAAGGACCGGAACAGGATGAGGTTGGACCCGTTAGTTCATACCTGACGTTCTCACGGGGATCCAGATCCAGACAATCCCCGTCGGCATTCAGATCCATCTGGACATGGATCAATTTTGGTGTTGCGGCATAGATCCGATTGCAAATGAGGTCCGGATCATCATCAGGGTCATCTGCGTTTTTTGGATCCTCGGAGCTGTCCTTCTCTGGAGGGGCGCTGCCACCGCCCCACGAACCCGCATTCCTCAAGTCCCGGACCATAATGTCGAGCGCGCCGCGCGCGTCTTCGAGAGCAATGGTTTTGGTTTCCTGAAGAAGCAGGTTAGAAAGCTGAACCTGGTAAAAACCATAGAGCGTGCCCATAATGAGCGTGGCAAAAAAGCCGGCGAGGACTTGTTCTGTCAGCGTATAACCGCGGTTGTCCCGAAAGATCCTCTTCATGAGTCGTTCGGCCTACTTTTGGTAAATGTCAACGTCGACAAGGTCACAGACTCGTGTTTGTGATCCCGCCAGGAAACCGTGACATCGATCTGCTTCAAAGAACCGCCGAGTGGCGAATCCTGAATGATCCAGCAACGGGCGTATTTGCCACCTTTTTCTCCAGTGGCCTTCAGGTGAAGCTCACCTTTATCCGGGCAATTGTTGACGTTGGCCCAGGATGTCTGGGCCTTGAGCTGCTCCATCTTATCGTGCGCGAGGTTGGTTCCGGCCGTGACGTTGCTGCTTCTGGAATTACCTCGGATCACGTCGCCCGTGCTAAGAGCGAAGCCCAAGACAGCGATACCGATAAGAGCCATCGACACAAGGATTTCATTCAGAGTGAAACCCGAATCGCGGCTTGATAGCCGTGACTTTAGAGAGTCGCACAGGCGTATTTTACCGTTCATTCAGGCGCTTATATCCTGTCGTTCTGGTGGCTCAGTGCAAAGCTTGCCGGGCTGGCAACCACGACTTCATGGTCCGGGAGTCTTTAACAGGTCTCATTACAATTCGCCGGTTTGCAGACCCTGATTCTCCCCGTCGAGCTCACAACAACCTGTCTGCAGGCTGACTGGGCGTTGCGGAGTCTCACCCTGTCGCCCCCCGCAGTGCCATGAGGGGAAAAGGAAATCCTCCCGGTCTTTAGGATCTCGATGCCTTCCGGCAGCGGCTTGGTCGTCCAAGGGCTATTATCACGCAAGATGCTATAATCGGCCGCTCCTTCCTCGAAGGAAAGCTGGAACCCGACATTTTCGGAGACCGCCTGCATCTTGATCTTATGCAATTCGGACTGGAGTTGACGCGCAGAGCTACGCAAACGGTAGGCAGGCAAAAGCGTGGTTAACCCCGGAAGAGCAACCGCCGTCAAGATGCTGAAAAGAGCCAGGCCCCCAATGATTTCCAGCAGGGTTAATCCCCGTTTACTTACAAAGAAGCCTCCCCGTCCCCTCCCAACCATGGGGGGCAACATAATCAAGGAGATGATTGGCTGTCAAGACCAATTTTAACGCGCAAGGTCGCCCTGGACATCCGAAAAAAAGCGCGCTCCGCGGACCGGATGAAGCCATAGTAGGTTCCCGGAGGTCTGTCTAAGACGAACGTGTGATAAGACAAACCGAATTGTGATAAGATAAATACATTGGACTTTAGTCTTTGATCCGTAATGCAGATTCTCATCCCTTTGCTTGTCGGGTTCCTCGTTCTTTTCGGTTCTACGAGTGACGCCGCATATCTTGTCCGGTTGAAGAACGGCAGACAATTCATTGCCTCTCATTATTGGCGAGAAGGAAAGCGGATCATCTTCGAAATACAAGGAGGAACTTTAGCTATTGAGAAGGAGTTTATCAGCAAAATCGAGCCTACGGAACGACCCGTAAGAACTGAACCGGAGGCTCCGAAGCGAGAGGAGCCACAGCCCGAAAAGAGAAAAGAAACGGCTTCGAAGCCGGCTGAAGCATCCAAGGAGGCTCCAAAAAAGAACGAAGAAGTCTTAAAGGAATTCCGCCTGCTCCAACAGCGATTCAGCCGGCTGAATGACCTGCCAATTCACGAGATCTACAAGCTTTCGGATGACTTAGCCGCGTTCAGAAGAAAGCTTCTGGATCAGGATCTGGTTGAAACGCACAAGGAAGAATTCGATGGCGCGAATTCCTTGATCCGCGCGATTGAGACTTTGCTCAAAGTAAGAGGCCGCTAGTCTTATCTCTTCGGACTTTCAGCCGCTCTAGAAAACATGCTTAAAAGACCTGACAGCAAGAGGCTGATAGGTGGGCGGTGGTGTTGTAGTGGCGATAGAGTTATTGACGGCTGAAGAGCAGTACTGGAGATTCGACGTTCCCTGCCCGGATGTGTTAAGAATCGACATCCCCATCACATCATCGGCGTTTCCGGGGATGCCGTCAGGCCCCGCGGTGTTGGCCACCCAAATGGCGCCGCTAACGGTCCCGTTGCCGCCGCCGGTTCGAACCATCGCGCCTTTTCCAATGACCATGATCAGGCCGGTATAATTAAATGTCCCGTCATACGTAAGCTGTCCTTTGACGACCAGCAGCCCCGCGCCGCTGGTCGCGGGTTTAGCTTCAAAGTCACCTTCAACAAGCACCAATCTCAAATTGCTATTATTTCCCAAATCAACGGTCTGGCTGGTCGACCCTCCAGGAGCTATGAATCCCTTCGTTGGATTACCCAAAATGAAGTCCTTAACAGACTGAATCAGGGCATTCAAAGAACCCGCATCAACGAGGTTGGTGCCATAGTTAGCCATGACGCTGTTGATCTGCCCCGGCGTAATGGTCTTCGCCACTTCGTTCATGTGTGTGGTCGCGTCCACAGGCTGGCCGCTCGGGAGTTTCGTGTGATAGGTTTTTGGCTTGGTATTGTTGATCTCGCTCTGAATGCCTCCCAGACTGCCGCCATCCGTGGGCGCAATCACCGGCAACGGTGTAGCGTCGCCGCATTGATCATCGCCGTTCAATGTTTTCGCGTTGCTGTTCCCGCCGAGGAACGAGGCGCTGTTTCCCGGCATGCTAACCATCGCAAGTGGCGGCGGGATCATGAGGGGGGGCGGTATGGGTGGAGGCGGTGGTAGGGAGACGGTGATCTCGACGACAGCCTTGGAGCCGTTGCTCGTAGCGATCGAACGAATTTGGACTTTATTGTTGCTGTCGGAAATCGGCGTGCCGTTGGCCATGTCGATTGCATCGTTACTGAGATAGGCGACATAGGAGATTCCTCCGGCTGATCCGCTGGCAAGCGGCAGATCATCGCTTCCGGGCGCATCGAACTCGAAATTAAGATTGGCGCCGGCGTAATAGGCTAGTTCGGCATTTAGAGTCGTAGGGTCGGTGAATGGAGTCGTATCAGTTGCATTCACCGTCCTCAGCACCTCCCTTCCATGTTCGGTCCCGGCAATGGCGACCTGAAGAACGCGCTGGGTATTTCTGTAATTTCCGCCGATTTTGATGTCGGTGGAACTAAGCAGGTACGCTGCCGTGCCGATCAAGGAGAGAAGGGCTAATAGGACAATCGCTGCCACTAGGATGAAACCTCGTTGGTCTGTGCCGGTCTTCTGCGCACTCGGGAGTGCACGATGGATTACGAATTTCATGGCTTGATCCTTCCCTCAATAGTCGAGATTGGGCGGCGTCACGGAAGCGGTCAGTTGGTAGGTCCTGTAGCCACCGTTCTGTGAATAATTGGGATCGCGCTTGCTTGTCCTTGCGGTAATCACGATTCGGATCTGTCGAATGTTCGCCGTGGTAGTGGTGGTGTTTCCAGCACCGTCAAGATAGGTCAATACAAATCCTTGAATGTTCTCCGCTAGAGTCTTTTCGCCACCGGCATCCCTCCGGATGCTGAGATCTCCGGCATTATGAGAATAAATGATATTTTCGTTCGCATCATAGTAATCCCCGTCGGCATTCAAATCTGCACGTATGGTCAATTGTGAGGCATTGTAGGGGATTCCATCAAAAGCCACCCCGAGCGGGTCATAACCAGCCATTTTCACTTCGCGAACGATGAGGTCCATAGCAGCCCTGGCATTTTGCTGCATTTCATTGATCTGTTCCTGCGCGTCGAATGATTTGCTTTGAGTGATAAAGGTCATGGTGGCGGCAGCCAGGATCAACATCCCGATGACGATCCCGACCAATAACTCGATAAGGGAAAAGCCACATTCCCGAACTCGCCGCAAGAGTTTCACATCACGTTTCGTGCCAGAATAGTATTCAAAGTGACAGAATGGGTGCCGCCCCCCCAAGAAACTGTGACCGCCACTGTTCTGTTTCCCACAAGCGGCGTGTTGTCGGTTATGGAAGTCAGTCTCGCAAAAGAAGCTCCCCCCATGGAGACACTGTCAGGCCCTACCGTGCCGGGGGTCGCAGCCACGTAACCCGCCCTACGGATGTCTTCCAACCGGGCTTCGGCGATTACCGTCGCAGTCGTGACATTCTTGCTGTACAAATTGCCGTCTATGATTCCGACCGTAAGAGCGGCCATGCCGAGGAGGCCCACAGAGAGGACAACCAGCGCTACAAGGACTTCCAACAAAGTAAAACCACTTTGCCCTGTTTTGGACATTTTATTGACCTTCCACTTAGTCAATCCGAACAACACCGGTAGCATTGATTTTTATAGTCAGATTTCCACTCGGGTTAGCCACTGTAATGTTCGTCGTTCCTCCCGCCGTTCCCCTGGGACTAAATGTCGGGTCGGGATTGCCTAAGCCTTTGGTCAGGGTGACACCGGGAAAGTCAATTTGCACGTCCCTTGTCCTCGTCCATTCTCCAGCATCGGCGGTACCGTTACCGTTATTGTCGTCCAAAATAGTGAGACTATGGTTAGTTGGGAAAAAAACGATGAATTGATTATTCTCCTCCACCGCCCTCGACCTCGCCCACATTAGCTCTGACAGAACTTGTCTGGCTGCTCCGTTAAGCTGCCTTGCCGGACGGTTTGCGATAAAATTTGGAGCCGCAATTGCTATTAAAGAAGTAAAAATCCCCATCGACACCAGCAGTTCGGTCATCGTGAACCCATGAAAGTCTGAAGCGAGTGCCAAAAGTTGACTTGTGAATTTCTGGACCATGATTTTCTCTTTCTGAAGACGGCGAGACGTCAAATTTGCGGACGCGAGCAATGAGGTGTGCAAAATAGATGCCACAAAAATAGCGCGTATACATGCATAAGTACCCGATAACTAAAGGGAATATTACTTGCTTTGGAGGTCGGAATTGTCGATCGAAATGACTTGGCGCGCAATTTGCCAAACCTGACAAATTTTGGCACATTCGGGTGTGATCATTAGTAGGGGGAGAGAAGAAATGAGACAAGTTCCTCGCCAAAGAAGAGATCTAGAACCGCTCCCACGCAAAGGAACGGGCCAAATGGGAGAGCATACTTGGTGTCCACACCTTTGGCGAGCATGAATGAGACGCCAACTACTGATCCAGTCAGAGAAGCAAGGAAGAGCGTCAAAAGCACCGAAGCCCATCCCAAAAAACTCCCAATCATAGCCAGCAGTTTAATATCTCCTCCCCCCATCCCCTCTTTGCCTGTAAGTAACTGGTAGACCCAGGCGACCAAGAATAGAATCCCTCCGCCCAAAAGAATCCCCAAAAACGAGTCCATCGGAGAAGGAGTATAGGAGAAGGGCGCGGAAATCGAGCTGCTCAGGATGGAGGCGACAAAGCCCACGGCAATACCAGGGAGGCTTATGGCGTCGGGTATGATCCGGAGATCCAGATCAACAAACGAGATCACAATAAGTGAGGCGACAAAGGCGAAATAGATGAAAAAAGCAATTCCCAGCCCGAAGCGATACCAAAGCGCCACCCCCAGCAACGCCGTCATTAGCTCCACGAAGAAGTACCGGGCAGAAATGGCGCCGCCACAAAAGCGACAGCGCCCCCTTAGCAAAAGATAACTGATCAGGGGAACGTTATCGTAGAAGCGCAGCGACGTTTTACAACGCGGGCAATGCGAAGGCGGCGAGACAACCGATTCTCTCTTTGGAATCCGTACGATGCAGACATTGAGAAAGCTGCCTACCACGGCACCAAAGACGAAAACAATTGCCGGAACAAAAAAAGGATGGAAAGACGGAATAATCATCAGCAATGGGAGAATGGGAAGATTCCTTCCTCCCGATCTCGTGGGGGACATTTACCACAAAAACTCAGGTTATGATATTCTTTTCCACACGGGCGTGGGCTCTGCGCTTTTCGACACCGTGAAGACGTTCACTAAAAAAGCCGGACCTACACGGCACTGACTGTTCAACTCGCTGTATTTGGAGAAGCGACATGCCTTTTCTCGGCCAGATAGGCTAAAAGAGCCTCATCCCAAGGTCGGAGATGTCCTTTAGCTCGGTCCAACCGCGCGCTCGTTAGTCTTGAATCCCTGGGTCGGCGCGCCTTCATCGAGTAATCCTCGGATCGGATCGGTTCCAGCTTACAGCTAAAACCGGTGAATTGGACTGTTTTTTCGGCCAACTCAAACCAGCTGCAACCCTTATCGTTGACCACGTGAAAAATTCCCGTCGACTGATTCCGGATCAGTGTTTCCAAAACCATGGCGGCATCGCGGGTATAGGTAGGAGACGTCCGAATATCGTCGACAACTCTTAGAGGTTCGCCCTTCTTGACCTTCGATATGACGGTTTCCAGGAAATTACCGCCCTTGGATTGCGCGCCTGCTTTTCCGAATAGAGACGCCGTTCTCGCTATAAACCATCGCCGGCACGTCTGCTGTACCAGTTCTTCTCCGGCCAATTTCGAGGTTCCATAGACGTTAATCGGATGAGGTCGATCGTCCTCCGTATAAGGTTCTCCTTTTTCGCCATCGAACACATAGTCCGTGCTGATTAACCCGCAGAGAGCGTCGATCTCGGCACAAGCTCTGGCGACGTACAGGGCGCCCAAGCTGTTAACGCGAAAGGCCTTTTCCGGACTGTCCTCGCATTCATCGACGCGGACAAACGCGGCACAGTTCATAACGACTTGAGGCTTAATGGAGGATAGGACTTTTCTCGCCGACGCTTCGTCCGTGCACTCGATATCACCGTGGCTTAACGGAAAGATCTCGTATCCACCCGTTTTTTCAAGCGTCTCAACCAGGTCCGTTCCAAGTTGACCACGACTACCGATGACAGCGACCGAAATCATGACTGGCAGAATGACAATAGGGAGAAGCCGTCAATGCCTGTTTTGATTCGAAATGCCCGTTAAACGAATTTGTATGCCTTCTGATAGTACTGCCAGAATTCAGCGTTCTTAATCCGCTTCCACCATGCCTCGTTCTCCTGGTACCAACCCACCGTCGACTCAAGGCCCTCGGCGAAAGATTGCTCGGCGTTCCAACCCAGACGGGACTCAAGCTTACCCGCATCTAAAGCATAACGCCGATCGTGTCCAGCACGATCGGCTACCTGGCGGATTAAATCGCGGCTCTTTCCCAACCGCTGAAGGATGGACTCCGCGACTGCCAGATTAGACCGCTCCTCGGACGCGCCAATGTTGTACACCTCTCCCGGCTCGCCTCTTCCTAAGACTTCGAGAAGCGCCCGGCAATGATCTGTGACGTGAATCCAGTCCCGCACCTGGCGCCCATCGCCATACAACGGCAAAAGTCTCTCTTCGATCGCGTTCGTGATGAACAATGGGATGAATTTTTCAGGGTGCTGGTAAGGGCCGTAGTTATTACCGCAGCGGGTGACCAGCGCAGGGAGCCCATAGGTGTGAGCATAAGCCAGGACCGTCAGGTCGGCCGCCGCCTTGCTGGCGGCGTAAGGGCTGTTGGGTTTAAGCGGACTTTCTTCGGTGAAGCGGGGCTGGCGCGGCTCCAAGGAGCCATAAACCTCATCCGTAGAGACCTGGACATAACGAAACCGATTCTGGGCTGTCCCCGAAGCCCCAAGTCCCCAGAACTTTCGAGCGCTCTCCACGAGAATCCTCGTCCCCTCCACGTTTGTTCTATAAAAGTCGGATGCGTCCTGGATGCTTCGGTCCACATGCGATTCAGCCGCTAAGTGATTGACCGCGTGAATGGAACATCCGGCGGGCGTTTCAAGCTTAAGAGCGGGCGATTGAAAGATGGGATGGCTGCCGCTGAATAAAGACGCGACCAGAGAGGCGTCACAGACATCGCCCCGCACGAGGAAATAACGTTTTCCTCCTTCGCTTTGTTCCACATCGCGGAGGTTTTCCAAGTTTCCCGAGTAGGTGAGTTTGTCCAGGTTGATTACCTTCCCGTCCGATCGCTGCTTCTTAAGGAAAAGGCGGATAAAGTGGGAGCCGATGAAACCGGCTCCTCCTGTCACGAGAAGAGCCATGCTACGTCTCCAGGCGAAAAGGAGTTTGGGGATCCTTTTCATGCCGGACCTCATCGACCGCTTCTTTTCTTCCTCTGCCGGCATAAAGTCGATTGGGACAATTGATGACCCACCCTGGCCCCCTCCCAATATTGCGATACGCGTGCACTATGCGCTCCGGTACAATCACGACGCATGGGCTCTCTTCGCCAGCGAGCACGATCTGCCGCGTCCAATAAGAAGCGGACTCGGATCGGTTATCCCAAAGGAACAACTCGAAACTCGAAGGCCCCAGAAAACAAAAATAGTCGGTCTGGTCCAGGTGCTCATGCGGGCCGCGCGCAACTCCCGGAAGCGTCTCTGAAATATAAGCCATCGCAGGGAATACCTTGACATCCAGTTCGTCAGACCGAAATATCTCAGCCAGCCAGCCCCGCTCATCGCGGTGCTTTTTAAGCGGCCTGATCTCCACGCCTTCAATGGCGCCCTCCAAAAACGGGCGCTTGACTTCGTCCATTGATCGCTCCTTCGACTAAGTCGCGCAGCTCTACTCTTTTTGGAGCTGGCTCTTCGTTGTTTTCAGCGCCTTCTCAAAGCTCTACAACGGAATCGTCACCCACCAGAAGGCGGTAACCCTGGCGCGCTGCGCGATCTTTAAAGATCTTAGCTCCGTTTCCGACGAGGCTGTCTTCCATCCGGTCAACATTTTCGATGGAGACGCCCTCCAGAATCACCGAATGCTCAATCACGGAATGCACGATCTGGCTTCCGTTTCCAATACTGGTGAAGGGGCCGATGAACGAATCCTTGACCAGAACGTTTTCACCGATCACCGCCGGTCCCCTGACCGTGCTGCCGACAATCTTGCTATCTTTTCCAAGCGCAACACGTCCAATCACCTGGCTGGCCTTGTCCGCGCTGCCTGAAATTTCACGGCTGATCCATTCGTCCAGCACGACAGTGTTCGCGGCCAAAAGGTCGTCCTTTTTCCCGGTATCGATCCACCAATTCTTGAGAACCACGCTTGAAACCCGGCCGCCGGTATCCAGAAGCCTTTGAATGGCATCGGTGATCTCAAGCTCGCCCCGCCAGGAAGGCCGGATCTCATCAATCGCCCGGTGGACACGCGGCGAAAAGAAATAGATCCCGATCAGAGCAAGATCTGATTTTGGCTCCTTTGGCTTCTCTACAAGTTTGAGAACGCGCCCGGTTCCGTCGATCTCAACGACGCCAAAGCTCGAAGGATCCTCGACCTGCTTTAGAAGGATCAGCGCATCTGACCCGGCGTTTCCAAAATCCTCACGGAAGTTCTTGATATCGCCGCCGATGAGATTATCTCCAAGGTACATGACGAACGGGCTGTCTTTTAAGAAAGGCCGGGCGACCTTGACCGCGTGAGCAAGCCCCAACGGCTCTTCCTGAAAAATATATTCGGTGAGTCGAAATCCCCATCGGCTTCCATCTCCGACAGCTTCCCGAATTGCCCTCTGAGTTTCCGGCGCGATAATGATGCCGACCTCCGTGATCCCTGCCTTGGCCAAATTGTCGAGAACGTAAAAAAGGATGGGCCGGTTGGCCACCGGCACCAACTGCTTTGCCGCCGTATGCGTGAGCGGGCGGAGCCGGGTCCCTTTGCCTCCCGCGAGAACCAGCGCTTTCAATCGAACCTCCCTTGTGCCTCCGCCACTTTCTGAAGCCCCAGACGACTCGGAAATGCCACGCCGGCTTCCACAGAGTGCCGGCCGAATGTGCAATGTCTCTCCATGACCATTCTACTCCTCAGCATCGACGCGTTGCCGCGAATAGCCCAATTTAGGGTCCTCGGCGACCTATTGCGGCCGGAATGTATCACAAAAATTTTGGAGGATACAGGGCTGTTCCATCCGGTAAAACAGCGCACATCTCCCAGCCATAGGCTAATTGGGCAAGGCGGACCTTTCCCATCCGTGATGGGTAATCTGGCCTGGCGAGAAGAGGAGAGACTCAGGGGAAGTTAAAATGGAAAGATGGAGGGCTAAACGGAGTGCCGATTGGCTCTCGGGAGAGAGCCGTGCAGAAAAACCGGTCGAAAGCTACTGAAGGGGCGGCCGCCGCTTCCAGAGACTTCGAAGCCAATAGGTGGTCAACGCGAGAAATCTCGGTTGGGCGGCAAGCAACCGGAAAACAGCGGAAGCGAACTCATCGCGGCTTCTCAACTCCAATAATCTCACGGTTTTGTTGTTGAGCATAGTAAGCAGGCTGTCGTAGTCCTCGGCGTCAAAACTATTCAAAATCGCGCGAATATGCGTATGGAGCCGGAGCTCCCGGCGCAGGGAGCGCATTTCTTTTTTGTACTGCGCGTGGCCGAGAATCTCTTGAGCCACCGCCTTCGCGCCGCGGAGGCCGGTGACGAGCCCGCCCACGGTCGTAACTTTCACCTGGGCGGCGGCATCGCCGACCAGATAAATACTGCATCCTGAAACTTTTTTCCGGAACCAACTGGTGCGCGCGTACAGCGGGATCCGGGCCGCCTGAATATCATGCGGCTTCAGCCTCTGACGGCGCAGGAAGCGATAAAGTTTTTCCTGATTTTTTGTTCCGTCCTGGGCGATGAAGCCGACTGCGGCCCGCCTGGTTGATTCCGGGATCATCCAGTAAAAGTAGGGTGTTTCTTCAGGCTGAAACCATACCCGGGCGGCGTTTGCCGGCACGCCTGGAGGGAGAGAAACGATGGCCTGGAGGATCGGCACGGTCTCCACCCCATTCTCACCGGCAATTCTCGCGACCCGGCTCGAGACCCCGTCGGCGCCGATCAACGTCGTGGCCTGGACTCGTTCGACACCCCGTCCGTGCTCCCGGAATTTAACCGTGACACCGTTATTGGCCGGCGTAACTTCCACCACCTTGCAGTGGCTTCGAATCTCGGCGCCATGCTGGACCGCCTTCTGCGCCAGGAGCTTCACGATGGAGGTGCGCTCCACGACCAGATCCGGTTTTTCGATGCGGATCGTCGCAGAGCGTCGAGGCGAGAAAAGCTCGATCAGGTGAATGTGGTTGACAACGGCTTCGGAGGGAGAAAATCCCAGCACGTCGTTTAAGTGCGAGGTTGCAATCAATGTGCGGGAAGACGCCCGCGTCACGACGTTGGCGTCAAACAGCCGAACTCGAACCCCTTCTTTCGCAAGGAGGTAAGCGGTAAAAAGCCCCGCCGCCGATCCTCCCACAACAACCACGTCCTGTTTTTTTCTTCCATCGATCCCCTCGGTCATCTTTCTCCTCTTTCCGACGAATCAAAAATCCGGTGCACGCTGCCTGGCACGGTACTGATACCATAAATGCCTTCCCGGCGAAAAAGCAAAACGAAGGCTTTTGCAAGGATTAAAAAATCCAACCAAAGAGACCAATGGTCCACATACCATAGATCCAGAGCGATCCGCTCACGCCAGGGGAGACGATTGCGGCCATGGATCCATGCCCACCCTGCCATGCCGGGTCTGAAATCAAAGCGCCGCTTTTCCGCCGGCGAACAAAGGGCCGCCTGAGCCGTAACCCATGGCCTTGGCCCGACAATGCTCATCTCTCCCCTGAGAACATTGAACAACTGGGGCACCTCATCAAGCGTCCACAGCCTGAGAAAACGCCCCACCCGAGTCACGCGTTGATCATCCTCGGTGACATTGAGGCCGTTTCCCTGATTCTCCGCGCCGGCAATCATCGTGCGAAACTTGTAGCAGCGAAACCTTCGCTGCCTCCAACCCACCCGCTCCTGAATGAAAAAGATCGGTCCCCCGTCATCCAGTTTGATAGCGGCCGCGATCAAGGCAAGCACCGGCGAGAGCAAGAGAAGAACGATCGTGCTGACAACCAGATCAACCAGCCGTTTCAGGCAAAGGAGTCGGTCGCGATGAAAAACAGGCATGGTTACTGTATCGGATGACTCGCCAGAGCCCCCGAGATCCGGGTACTTCCGCAAATCCTTTGCAGGAGATCATGGTAGCGGCCCACAACGGCCTGCTTCGAATGGTTTTCTTCCGCATAGCGGCGGCCGCGCTGGCCCATGGCGTCAGACAGTAAGCGATTTCGATAAAGGGTCAGAATACCTTCTGCCAGTTGTGCAGAATCCTCAGGGCTAATGCATATGCCGCACTGAGAAGCCTCAACCACACGCTGGATCTCGCTCTTGTCATCACAACTGGCGATCAACGGGCGGCCGCTTGCCATAATTTCATAAATTTTCGACGGCAAAGAATAGCCGGCGGCCCCTTTCTTGTAGAGGGAGACCTGGATATCAGAGGAAGCCCTGAGCCAGGGGAGGCTCTCGTGAGGCTGAAACGGCATGAAACGGACGTTTCCCAATCTTAATTCGCGCGCTCTCTCTTCCAGCTCGGGTTTGGCCACGCCGTTTCCGACGATGAGGAACAGGATATCTTTTTGAGGAGAAAGGAGAGAAGCCGCATCGAGGAGGGTCTCGAGGTCATAAACGTATCCCAGGTTGCCGGCATGGGTGACCACGAATTTATCCGCGAGGCCGTGCTGCTCACTGAAGCGATTCACTTTGGGAAGCGGGCGGATAAATTCGGTATCGACAAAATTGGGCATGACCGAGATCTTCTCCGCCGGCACTCCCTTGGATAACAAATTATCGCGAAACAACGACGAGATAACCGTGATATGGGCAGCCTTTCTGTACATGAACCTTTCGATTCCCCTTAAGGTCGCAACGGCGTAGGGATTACACAGCTGGCCGGCGCGGATTGGAACCTCGGGATAGAGGTCTTGCACGTTATAGACAAACGGCGCGTCTTTCGCTTTCCCGATGAGCCAGCCGGTAACGCCGGTGAAAAAAGAGCCATTGGGGCAGAGAATCACGTCCCATCGAGCGCGTGAAAATACACCGGTCCCCGTGGCGAACGCGTTGAATGCGAGGTAGTTGAGCAGGCGGTTCCTCATGCTCTTCTTTCCCGGAGCGTAGGCGTAAAGGCGGATAACGTCTATGCCGTTCTGCCGCGAATGTTCGAAGAGCCTGCCCCGGTATTCGTCCCAGGTCTTAAAATTCTCGTAATGGGGAAAAGTGGTTATGACCCGGACTTCATGCCCATAGGCGGCCAGGCCTTCGCACAGCCCGGCCATTAAAAGCCCCGTGGCGTTCACGTCAGGGGGAAACTGAAGAATCGGGAGGAGAATACGCATGAGTCGGCCTGATTAGCTTATGGCATATGGTTAATGGCGTATGGCGTATCTACTATTCGCTATTTGCTGGTCAATTCCGCAATCCGAATTTTCTTAGCCCTTTGCGCTTTGCTTTTGCGAAATCCGAATTTCCGCATTCCGAAATCCGAAATGTTTTAGTTGCTTTTCTGACTTCCGACTTCTGACTTCTGGCTCCCTGCCCCCTGCTCCATGCTCCCTGCCATCTGCCATTCGCTATTTGCCATCTGCTACGGACTGATACCAGACAATGGTTTGTTCCAGACCTTCCCGAAAAGGCGTCCTGGCGGCGAAGCCAAAGAGTTCTCTGGCCCGTGTTGTATCGAGGCGGCGGCGAGGTTGGCCGTTCGGTTTAGTCGTGTCCCACACGATGCGGCCCTGGTAGCGGGTCAATTCAGCGATCAGCTCGGCCAATTCTTTGACGGCAATCTCCTTGCCTGTCCCGACGTTTACCGGATCAGGCCCGTCGTAGCGCTCGGCTGCCAGAGCGATCGCTTCCGCGCAGTCCTCAACGTAAAGAAATTCGCGCGTCGGCGTGCCGTCTCCCCAACACACGATCTCCGGTTTTCCCAGCTCTTTTGCATCCAGACATTTCCTGATCAGCGCCGGGATAACGTGCGAGGTCTCGAGATCAAAATTGTCCCGCGGCCCGTACAGGTTAACGGGAACGAGGTAAATAGAATTAAAACCGTATTGCTCGCGATAGGCTTGAGATTGGACCAGCAGAAGCTTTTTGGCGAGACCGTAAGGAGCATTCGTTTCCTCAGGATAGCCGTTCCAGAAATCTTCCTCCTTGAATGGGACCGGCGTGAATTTTGGATAGGCGCAAACGGTTCCGACCGCAACAAATTTCTCGATCTTCGAGAGTCTCCCCTGCTCGATCAGTTGGGCTCCCATCATCAGATTATCGTAAAAAAACTTACCGGGATTGGCTCGATTGGCGCCGATGCCGCCGACTCTGGCCGCAAGGTGAATCACGATGTCGGGGCGCGCATCCCGGTAGAGCCGTTTAACGCAACCCGCTTCTACGAGATCATATTCACGGCTGCGCGGCACGAAAATGTCGCGGCACCCTCGTGTTCTAAGCTTCTCGACAAGAAAGGAGCCCAGGAATCCGGCCCCGCCGGTAACGGTCACTCGTTTGGCGGCCCAAAAAGACATATCGTTAGCGTTCCCCCGCCTGAAGTTTCGGCCTGGACGGCGCCCCTGCCGTAAAACCATTCATATAGGATTCTTTCCTGGCCAGCTCGAGGTCGGCCTCCACCATAATCCGCACGAGGTTCTTAAACTCCACTTTCGGCCTCCAGCCCAGATTCTTCTTTGCCTTTGAAGAATCCCCCACGAGCATGTCGACCTCGGTGGGACGGAGGTACCTGGGATCGACCTCTACATGCTTTTCCCAACGCAGGTCCAGAAATCCAAATGCCTCTTCAACCAATTCCCTTACCGAGTGGCTCTCCCCGGTAGCAATCACGTAGTCGTCCGGCTTTTCCTGCTGAAGTATGAGCCACATCGCCTGAACGTATTCCGGGGCGTAACCCCAATCTCTCCTGGCGTCCAGGTTTCCCAGATAGAGTTTGTCCTGCAGACCGACCTTTATCCGCGTGGCGGCGCGAGTTATTTTCCGGCTGACAAACGTCTCTCCCCTTCTCGGGCTCTCGTGATTGAAAAGGATGCCGTTGCAGGCAAACAGACCGTACGCCTCCCGGTAGTTGCGCGCCATATAAAAGGCGTAGGCTTTGGCACAGGCGTAGGGGCTACGGGGGTAAAAAGGAGTGGTCTCTTTTTGCGGCACCTCCTGGGCGAAACCAAATAACTCGCTGGATGAGGCCTGATAAAACTTTGGCGTGATCCCTGCCTCTCGTATCGCTTCGAGGAGTCTTACCGTCCCGATGCCCGTTACCTCCCCCGTATACTCGGGCACATCGAAGCTCACCTTTACGTGACTTTGCGCTCCGAGGTGGTAAATCTCATCCGGTCGCACTTCACGGAGAATTTTATTCAACGAGCTCGCATCGTTGAGGTCTCCAAAAACAAGCTTGAGACGCGGATTAGGCTCGTGGGGGTCCTGATAGATATGGTCGATCCGGCCCGTATTAAACGAGCTGGAGCGGCGAATAACGCCATGAACTTGATACCCTTTGCCGAGCAGGAATTCCGCAAGATAAGACCCATCCTGCCCCGTAATCCCAGTAATCAAAGCGGTTTTCATTTTCTTGTCTTCTTGGTCAAAGTCGGGTTCTTAGCCGCCAAGGCACGAAGACACAAAGTTTTTTCTTCTCTTGGTGCCTTAGTGTCTTAGTGGCTAGATCTTTTCTTATCGCCCCTGCTAATTGCTATTCGCCATTCGCCGTCTTTGCCTCCAACCTTCGTCTTTTCCAAATCCGCAATCCGAATTCCGAAAACGGCCACCAAGGCGCGAAGACACAAAGTTTGTTATTGTCTTGTGTTCCCAAACCTCCAACCTCTGGCCTCTTTGCCTTTTCTGGCTCCCTGCTCCCTGCTCCATGCTCCCTGCTATTAGGCTTACGTCTTTTCAATCACATACTTCCCTATCGCCAGCACGTCCATCTTCGTCCTAAGAAAGCAGTCGATGGCCTCGCCCGGCGTGCAGACGACCGGCTCGTTCTCATTAAATGAGGTGTTGAGGAGGACCGGGACTCCGGTGAGAGTTTCGAATTCTTTTATGAGCCGCCAGTAAAGTGGATTCTCTTCTCGCTTGACTGTCTGGAGCCTGCCGGTTCCGTCCACGTGGGTGGGCGCGGGAATGACTTCTCGCTTCTCCGGCTTCACTTTGTAAGCCATGAGCATGAACGGCGACGGATAGCTCTGCTCAAAGTAATCCCCAACCCGTTCCTCCAGAATCGACGGCGCAAAAGGCCTGAAGGGTTCGCGCTGTTTTATGCGGCTGTTCAGGAGGTCTTTCATGTCCGCTCTTCGCGGATCCACCACGATGCTGCGGTTTCCGAGCGCACGCGGGCCCCACTCCATTCTCCCCTGAAACCACCCCACAACCTTACCTTCCGCAATCCGCTCCGCTGTGACCTTCACCAACTCGGACTCGGGGAATTCCGCAATCCGAATTCCGAAATCCGAAATCTTCTCTGTGACCTCCGACCTCCGACCTCCCACCTCTGGCTCCCTGCTCCCTGCTCCATGCTCCCTGCCACCCGCCGTTCGCCATTCGCCATTTGCTATTCGCATTACGCTCAACGCCTTGCGGATCTCATAGTCGCTGAACTCCGGGCCCCAATAGGCATTGTTCATCTCGAAGCTTCGAGGTCGTCCGAGCATCTGATGCCATACGTAGAATGCGGCTCCTATAGCAAGCCCCGCGTCTCCGGCCGCCGGCTGGATGTAGAGCTCCTCAAACGGGGTGTTTTGAAAGATCTGCCCGTTCACCACGCAATTGTAAGCAACTCCGCCGGCCAGACAGAGCTTTTTGAGACCCGTCATCTCATGGAGCCGGTTGAGGAGAAAAAACATCGCTTCTTCGAGTCTTGCCTGCAGCGAGGCGGCGATGTTCCGGTGACGCCGGTCAATTGAATCTCGCGCTGTCCTCTCCGGACCCAGCCGTTTCACAAGGCTCTCGCCGAAGAGCTTTCCGATTACCGGCTCCCCCTCACCCCATGTCATCTCCGGACCGCTCCTGTGATGGCCGAAGTAATCGAGTCCGAGAGCGAAGCCCATGCCGCCGTCGAGCTGGACGATTTTCTTGAAAACATCGCCATATTCCGGCTCTCCGTAAGCGGAGAGTCCCATGACCTTGTATTCGTCTCCATATTTCCAAAAACCAAGATACTGAGACAGGGCGGTATAATAGATCCCGAGCGAATGAGGAAAAGCTATTGAACCTTGAACCTTTAACTTTGAACCCTCTCCGACTCCCCACATCGTGCTGGCGAAATCTCCGAGACCATCGACGGAAAGCAGCGCCGCCTCCTCGAACGGAGAGACAAAAAAAGAGCTGGCCAGATGCGCCTTGTGATGCTCCACCCGATGAATTTCGGCCGTTATCCTCTCGCCCCTCACAGCTAACACCTCACCGATTTCATCTTTGATGCCGGCAAATTTCTTCCAAGCTTTAAAACGCTCCAGCGCGAGCCGCGGCATCCGCGCCGCATATAAAATCTTCCGTGCCAGTCTCGCCCGTGGATCTCTGGCCACAGCCACATGATCGATCTCTTCCGCTTTAACTCCCGCGGCTTGCAAACAATAGCGTATGGCGTTCCGCGGGAACCCGGCCACGTGCTTGATCCGGTTAAAGCGCTCCTCCTCCGCCGCGGCGACAAGCCCGCCATCCACAACAATGGCCGCACTGGCATCACCGTGGTAAGCGTTTATACCGAGAATGATCATGGTTGACGCGTTAAGCAGGCGGGAGACCGATGCAGGGAGCAGGGAGCACGGAGCAGCGAGCTAGGATTTAAGGTTCCGCCGAAAAGCCAGGATCATACGGCTCTCTTCTTCAAGCTCGTTCAACATAAGCTTTACCCTTACTGAATCAACCCTGCCATCTTTAGTCAGCAGAATCAGAATATTAGCAACTTCAAAAACAGAACGGCGGGCTGTGTTTAGAAAATTCGCAAAATCCGCGTCAGACAAGCTGCCTGAGCCTTCAGCGATATTGTTGGTGATGCTCATTGTTGCGCCTCGCAACTGGTCGGCAAAGCGGAATAGCCGTTTGCTTTCCAAATCGTCGGCAAGTTCGAACAGAGGACCGCTGAAGCAGGCGGCTTTCTTCCAAATGTCAAAATCCTGAAATCGAAACTGTTTGTCATTCATGCTCCCTGCTCCATGCTCCCTGCTTTCATCGGACCGTTACGTAGTAAAGCGC